>JAULZJ010000161.1:0-4785 GCA_032117435.1 Candidatus Nanopelagicales bacterium
CTCGGCGGTGAGATCGCGATTGGCGAGTCCCCGCACACCGTCGGTGCCGAAGAGGCGACCGCTCACGGTGGTCCGATCAGCGCTTGCTGTACTGAGGCGCCTTGCGGGCCTTCTTGAGGCCGTACTTCTTACGCTCCTTGGCCCGCGGATCGCGGGTGAGGAAGCCGGCCTTCTTGAGCGAGGGACGATTGCCCTCGACGTCGATCTCGTTGAGGGCGCGCGCGATCCCCAGACGGAGCGCACCGGCCTGGCCGGAGACACCGCCACCGCTCATGCGGGCGATGACGTCGTAGCGCCCCTCCTGACCCAGGGTCACGAAGGGCTCGCTCACGATCTGCTGGTGCACGCGATTGGGGAAGTAGGTCTCGAGATCGCGACCGTTGATGCTCCAGCGTCCAGTGCCGGGGACCAGGCGCACGCGTGCGATGGCCTCCTTGCGGCGACCCGTGGCGCCACCCGGTGCGGTGACCACGGGGCGATCGGCCGCCGCGGGAGAGGACGACGGAGTCTCGGTGGTGTACTCCGACGGGATCTCCTCGTCGATGACCTCGGTCTCGGAAACGGTCACGTCTCTACTTCCTTTCGCAGACTGCGCGGTGATCGCTACTGCGCGACCTGCGTGATGGTGTACGGGGTGGGCTTCTGGGCGGCGTGGGGATGGTCGGGACCGGCGTAGACCTTGAGCTTGCCCAACTGCTGGCGACCGAGCTTGTTGTGCGGCAACATTCCCTTGACGGCCTTCTCGATGGCGCGGCGGGGGTTCTTCTCCATGAGGTCGGTGTACGACGTGGCGGTGAGGCCGCCGGGGTATCCCGAGTGACGATAGTCGCGCTTCTGCTCGAGTTTGCTGCCCGTGAGCGCGACCTTGTCGGCATTGATGATGATGACGAAGTCGCCGGTGTCCACGTGCGGAGCGAAGACTGGCTTGTGCTTCCCCCGGAGCAGTGTGGCCGTCTGGCTGGCCAGTCGACCGAGCACGACATCGGTGGCGTCGATCACGAGCCACTCGCGGCTGACCTCGCCCGGCTTGGGGGTATACGTACGCAACGGAACCTTCACTCGCTCAGGGGTGCCCGGGGGGCTCCCGATCGCGCCCGGGGTCGGGCACAACGACCGCTTAGGCTACCTGGGCGGCCATAATGGGGTCAAAACGGGTCCGAGCGGGGCATACCGCCGGCAACAGGGGCTCCGAGGAGCGCCCCCTAGCCCCAGAGGGGCGTAGCGGACTCCCGGACGACACCGTCCTCACCCACGACGACGAAGCGGTCCAGGCCACGGGCGAACCACCGGTCATGCGTGACCGCGAGGACCGTTCCCTCGAAGGCGTCCAGGGCCACCTCGAGGGCCTCGGCGCTCTCGAGGTCGAGATTGTCCGTGGGCTCATCGAGCAGCAGCAGGGTCGCCCCGGAGAGCTCGAGGAGCATGATCTGGAAGCGGGCCTGCTGGCCGCCGGAGAGCGAGGCGAAGTCCTGCTCCCCCGCTGCCGCAAGGCCGTACCGATCCAGGGCACGCGCCGCCTGCTCGCGGCCCATGCCGCCGCGATGACCATCACCGCGATGCAGGATCTCCAGCAGGGTGCGTCCATCGAGGTCCGGACGCACGTGAGTCTGCGCGAACCATCCAGGACGCACCCGCGACCCCAGGCGTGCCGACCCACTGTGGCGCACCGGCGGGATGACGACGTCCGAGACGGGACGATGCTCGACATCCGGATCACTGCCCCCTGCAGCGAGAAGGCGGAGCAGGTGCGACTTGCCCGCGCCATTGCGGCCGAGCACTCCCACGCGCTCGCCGAACCACACCTCGAGATCGAAGGGATCGGTCAGATCGGTGAGCTGCAGCCCTTCGCAGACAACCGCGCGCTTGGCTGTCCGCCCTCCCTCCAAACGCATCCTCATCTGCTGACGCAGCGGGATCGCCTGCGGCGGGCCGGCGTCCTCGAACATCCGCAGGCGGGTCTGTGCCGCCTGGTAGCGCGACGCCAATCCGTCGTTGTACGCCGCCTTCGTCTTATACATCTGCACGAGGTCCTTGAGCTTCTGATGCTCCTCGTCCCAACGGCGCCGCAATTCCTCAAGCCGACTCATGCGATCGGTGCGCGCATCGGCGTAGGTCGCGAAGCCACCACCATGGACCCACGTCGTGTTGCCGGCCGCACCCAGCTCGACAGTGACGATCGTCGTCGCGCAAGCGCGCAGCAGCTCGCGATCGTGGCTGATGAGCAGGATGGTCTTGGGGCTGGCATTGATCCGCTCCTCGAGCCATCGCTTACCAGGCACGTCGAGGTAGTTGTCCGGCTCATCCAGGAGCAGCACATCATCCGGCCCGCGCAGCAGTGCCTCGAGGACAAGACGCTTCTGCTCGCCGCCGGACAGCGTGTGGATCGGGCGCCACTTCACCTCGTCGTACGCCGAGCCGAGGGCCGCCGTACAGCAGACATCCCAGGCGACCTCGGCGTCATAACCGCCGGCATCGCCGAAGTCGGCCAGCGCCTGGGCGTAGCGCATCTGCGTGTCAGCGTCCTCAGCCGACATGAGGAGCTCCTCGCAGGCATCCACCTCGGCTGCCGCTGCGCGCAGCGTTGGCGACGATACGGCGAGGAGCAGATCGCGCACCGTCCCGTCACGGCCCTGCCCGATGAACTGACGCATGACGCCGAGCCCGCCCGTGGCCGTGATGCTTCCCGCGTCGGGCTGGATATCGCCAGCAATGAGCCTCATGAGGGTGGTCTTGCCAGCTCCGTTCGCCCCGACGAGCGCCACCTTGGCGCCCTCTCCAACCCGGAAGCTGATGTCATCGAGCAGGACTCGCCCATCCGGGAGCGTGAAGGTCAGATGCTGTACGTCGATATGCCCCACGGTCGGTCAGGCACCTCGGTAGGCGCGCGTGATGTCCTGGCGGGCAGCGAGGTCGGCATCGACGGGATAGGTCACTTCCTCGAGGGTGAGGGCATGCGCCGGCATGACCTGCACGGCGGAGTCACGCACGCCTCGCGCCAGGACCTCACCCGGCCAGGCGACGGACTTGCGTCTGTCGCCCACCGGCAGGAGCACCCCGACGAGGGCCCGCACCATGGAGTGGCAGAAGGCATCGGCTGTCACGCTCATCACCGCCACGTCGTCGGCCGATCGAGACCAGTCCAGTGCGATGAGGGTGCGGACCGTCGATGCCCCTTCCCGGGGCCGACACAGCGCGGCGAAATCATGCTCGCCCCGAAGCGACAGCGCCGCCGTGCTCATCGCGGCCAGGTCGAGGGGTCGAGAGTAGCGCAGGGTGGTGCGTCGCGTGATCGGATCCCAGGCCTCCGGGTCGTCGCACACGCGATAGGAGTAGCGGCGGGCGAGCGCGGAGAACCTCGCATCGAAGCCCTCGGGGGCGAGGCGCATTCGAGTCAGCCACACATCGTCGGGCAGCACACCGCGCAGGCTGCGCGTCAAGGCAGCGACGTCGAGGGCATGTGGCTCGTGCGGCACATCGACGTGGGCTACCTGCCCGCGGGCATGGACCCCCGCGTCCGTACGGCCTGCGCAGGTGATCGCCGCGGGCTCGCCCAGGCGCAGGACCTGAGCCAGGGCTGCCTCGACGACCCCCTGGACCGTGCGCAGGCCGGGTTGACGGGCCCAGCCTGAGTACGCCGTCCCGTCGTAGGCGAGGTCCAGCCGTAGCCGAGCCATACATGCGTCCTTCGACGTTGTGGGTAGGCCGGATCAGGCCTTGTCGTCGCCCTTTGCGTCGTCGATCTCTGCCTCGGCAGCGGCGTCCGGAGCGGGAGTCTCGACCTCGTCAGCGACGACATCCTCGGTCACGACCTCATCGGGAGCGACCTCATCGGCTTCGACGTCGGCAGTCTCGATCACGTCCTCGGCCACGGAAGCCTCGCTCGCAGCAGCAGCGGCGGGCTTGGCGGCCTTCTCCTTGGCAGCGCGCTTCGTGGCGCCGGTCGCCTCGGCCACCACCTGCTCGGCCAGCGGCTCCACGAGTTCGATCACGGCCATGGGCGCGTTGTCGCCCTTGCGCGGACCGACCTTGACGATGCGCGTGTAGCCACCCTGGCGTGTCTGGTAGCGCGGTCCGATCTCCGTGAAGAGCACGTGGACAACGTCCTTATCGCGCACCACGGTGAGCACACGGCGACGCGCTGAGAGATCGCCCCGCTTGGCGAAGGTGATCAGGCGCTCAGCCAAGGGGCGCAGGCGCTTGGCCTTCGCCTCCGTGGTCGTGATGCGACCGTGCTCGAAGAGGGCCGTGGCCAGATTGGCCAGCATGAGGCGCTCGTGCGCCGGTCCGCCACCCAGGCGGGGACCCTTCGTTGGGGTAGGCATGTCATTACTCCTTGTCGCGGGTGGCTGATCGGTTAGAGCTGCTCGTCCTCGACGAAGCCGAGGTCATCGTCGTCGTCATCGTCATCGCTGAAGTAGACAGCGGCTCCGGGGTCGAATCCGGGCGGACTGTCCTTGAGGGCCAGGCCGAGGCTCACGAGCTTGACCTTGACCTCGTCGATGGACTTCGCACCGAAGTTGCGGATGTCGAGCAGGTCGGCCTCGCTGCGGCCGATGAGCTCGCCGACGGTGTGGATGCCCTCGCGCTTGAGGCAGTTGTAGGAGCGCACCGTGAGGTCGAGCTGCTCGATCGGCGTCGAGAGCTGCTCGGCGACGAAGGCATCGGCGGGCGACGGCCCGATGTCGATGCCCTCGGCCTCGACATTGAGCTCGCGTGCGAGGCCGAAGAGCTCGACCAGGGTCTTGCCAGCCGACGCGACGGCGTCGCGGGGCAGCATCGACGGCT
>JAULZJ010000162.1:0-2759 GCA_032117435.1 Candidatus Nanopelagicales bacterium
CTCCAAGCGCCCGAGATCGACCCAGTCCGTCGCGGAGGAGTCGTCTATGTCGATCGCCACGGCCTATGCCCTGCGCGGACCGCGATGCGGGGCAGCGGGACGCAGGCCCACGGTGGCGTCGTAACGACCATAGGCGTCGACGATTTCGCCGACGAGTCGGTGGCGCACGACATCGGCTGATGTCAGCGTGCAGAATGCGACATCATCGATGCCACTGAGGATCTCCTGGACGGCCATGAGACCGGACGTGGTCGCCGACGGCAGGTCGACCTGGGTGACATCGCCGGTGACGACCATCGTGGAGCCGAAGCCAAGGCGGGTGAGGAACATCTTCATCTGCTCGGCCGTGGTGTTCTGGGCTTCATCGAGGATGATGAAGGCATCGTTGAGCGTGCGGCCGCGCATGTAGGCGAGGGGAGCGATCTCGATGGTGCCACCCGTGATGAGGCGGGGGATCGAGTCGGGATCGAGCATGTCGTGCAGGGCGTCGTACAGCGGCCGGAGATAGGGGTCGATCTTCTCGGAGAGCGTGCCGGGCAGGAAGCCAAGTCGCTCCCCGGCCTCGACAGCGGGTCGGGTGAGGATGATCCGCGTGACCTTCTTCGCCTGCAGCGCCTGGACGGCCTTGGCGACGGCGAGATAGGTCTTGCCGGTGCCGGCCGGACCGATGCCGAAGGTCACGGTGTGGGCATCGATCGCCTCGACGTACCGCTTCTGATTGAGCGACTTCGCACGGATGGTGCGACCGCGGGAGCTCAGGATGTTGGTGGACAGCACTTCGGCTGGGCGCGTGCCCGCGCGCAGCAGAGCGATGCTGCGCTCGACGGACTCCTTCGTCAGCCCCTGACCCGTGCGGAGCACGGCCAGCATCTCGGCGACGAGGATCTCGACCAGGCCGACGTCGGCTGCGGACCCACTGATGCGGATCTCATTGCCACGGACGTGGATGTCGGCATCCGAGAACTGCGCTTCCATGACGCGCAGCAACTCGTCTCCCGGACCGAGCAGCGCGACCATCGGCTGGGACGCCGGGACGGTGATGGTGGCCTGAGAGGAAGTGCTCATGTGGGCTGCATCCTAGCGTCAGCCGGGAGGCCAGCTGAGCGGTCTGCCGCCCAGGACGTGCACATGGGCGTGAGCCACCGACTGACCCCCCTCGTGGCCGGTATTGGCGACCAGGCGGTGTCCGGTGACGTCGATGCCCTCTTGGCGAGCCACCTGGGTGGCCAGGGCCAGGAGTTCCCCCGCCAGGGCGGTGTCGGCGCGGGCGACGGAGGGCACATCCGGATAGTGCTCCGCCGGGATGACCAGGACATGGACCGGCGCCTGGGGCTGCACATCGCGGAAGGCAAGGGCGTGGTCACTACGGGCGACGATGTCGGCGGGGATGTCGCCGGAGGCGATGCCGCAGAAGATGCAGTCGGTCACGCGATCATCCTGACACGACTTCCATCCCCATGCCGGGGCTCATGCCGGGCCCCCCCAACGCGGAGTGCGTGCCAGCACCACGGCAGCACCCACCGGACCCGCGGTGGAGGTCCGCAGCACGTTGGGACCCATGGACGCCCGATGCGCACCGTAGGTGCCGAGCAGGTCACGCTCGCCATCGCTGAGGCCGCCTTCGGGCCCGACGATGAGCGTGATGTCACCCGCCGCCGGGATCCGCATTGCTGCCAGCGCCTCATCGGCCGACTCGTCCAGGCACACCGCGAGTGCCGATCCGCGGATCCACGGCTCGAGATCGGCGGTCTCGTGCACGGGCCGGATGTCGGGGGTGCGGGCTCGGCGGGCCTGCTTGGCCGAGGCACGCGCCGTGGATCGCCACCTGTCCGCTCCCCGGACCGCGCGCTCGCCAATCCAGCGCGTGACGCAGTGGTCCGCAGACCACGGCACGATGACATCGACGCCGACCTCGGTCATGACCGCGACCGCCCGCTCGCCGCGGTCGCCCTTCGCCAGGGCCTGAACGACGACGATGCGTGGCGAGGGCTCCGGCTCGATCAGGGAGTGGGCGATGCGGACATCGACGCGGTCACGTGACACCGCGCACACCTCGCCCTCGAGGCGACGCCCCACCCCGTCGACAAGGTGCACGGGCTCACCCACGCGCAAGCGCATGACCTTGGCCGCGTGACGCGCCTCATCGCCGGTAAGTGAGATCGTCGCCTGCGCGTCCACATCGTCCGCGGGATCGATGAAGAAGACCGGGGGCGCCACGGTCAGCGCCCGCTGAAGGCACCGCGGAGGCGGGAGAAGAAGCCGCCTGATTCATCCGCAGCCTGTTCGGTCGCGCGCAAGGTGATGCCCTCCTCCCCTCGCGCCTGCGCGAGTTGGCGCAGCAAGGACTCCTGCTCGGTGTCGAGCCGGGTCGGCGTACGCACATCGAGTTGGATGTGCAGATCGCCACGCCCTGATCCGCGCAGATGCGGGACACCGCGGCCACGCAATGTGAGGACAGCACCGGGCTGGGTGCCCGGACGCACCTCAACGTTCTCGATCCCATCGAGGGTCTCGAGTTCGATGCCAGTGCCGAGCGCCGCCGCAGTCATCGGGACCTCCACGGTGCAGATGAGATCATCCCCCCGACGCTCGAAGACGGGGTGAGCGGCCTCCACGATCTCGACATACAGATCACCTGGGTCACCCCCGCCCGGCCCCACCTCTCCCTGGCCCGCGAGCTGGATGCGCGTGCCCGTGTCGACCCCGGGTGGGATGCGTACGCCGATCGTGGTGCGCGTGCGCACGCGGCCATCGCCCGC
>JAULZJ010000163.1:0-3339 GCA_032117435.1 Candidatus Nanopelagicales bacterium
TCGTGGGCACGGATGGCAACCTGCTCATCCTCGCCGCGGATCACACGGCCCGGGGCATGATCGCGGTCGGCAGCGACCCCCTCGCCGTCGCCGATCGCTATCAGCTCCTCGATCGCCTGCTGCGCGGCCTGAGCGTGTCCGGTGTCGACGGTGTCATGGCCAGCGCGGACATCCTCGAGGAGCTGGCCTGGCTCGGGGCACTGGACGGGCGCGTGGCGATCGGCACGATCAACCGCGGTGGTCTCAAGGGCGCTCTCTGGGAGCTCGACGACCGGATCACGGCGTATGACCCCGACCACATCGCCTCGGCCGGACTCGATGGCGGCAAGCTGCTGCTGCGCATCGAATTCACCGATCCGGGTGTCGCCCGCACCATCGAGATGTGCGGCGAGGTCATCACGAAGCTCGCGGATCAGGGCATCGCGTGCATGGTCGAGCCACTCCCCTATCTCAAGGACGAGACGGGACGGGCCTATCTCGATACGCGCGATGAGGAGTTGATCCGCGCGGTCGCGATCGCGTCGGGACTCGGCTCGAGCAGCGCCTACACCTGGCTGAAGATCCCCGCGACACCGCGCATGGCCGAGGTCGCCGCGGCGACAACGATGCCGATCATGCTGCTCGGCGGGGATCCCGGGGAGCGCGCGGGCGAGGTCGTCGCCGGCTGGGAGCAGGCGATGCGCGAGCCCAATGTGCGCGGGCTCATCCCCGGGCGCGCACTGCTCTACCCGCATGACGGGGATGTCGAAGGAGTCGTCGCCACCGCGGCGAGGATCGTGCACGGAGACAACGGAGGTACGGCATGAGCTCAGGTTGGTACAAGCCGCACGGCACGCTCGCCCATGCCGACGGCCCCATGACCGTCACCGCCGAGGAGGCCGGCTGGGCCTACAGCGGCCTCACCGTCATCGACCAGGACAGCACGATCGACCTAGCCGGGCCCGGCGAGGAATCCCGCGAGGCGGTGATCCTGCCGCTGTCAGCACGTAATGCGACAGTGACGGTCACGCCGCCCTCGGGCGAGGCGACGACGTACACGCTCCAGGGTCGCGAAGGCGTCTTCGCCGCGGTGAGCGACTGGGTGTACGCCGGTCGCGGGTCACGCCTGGACTTCACCGGCGTGAACGGCGAGATCGCGATCCTCACCGCCAAGGCGCGCGCCGATCATCCGAGCTCCTACACGGCCGCGGCCGATGTCGCCGTCGAGGTGCGCGGTGGCGGCCGTGCGACACGCCAGGTCACCAACATCGCAACCCCGGACTCCTTCGACGGTGCCGATCGCATCTGCGTCTGCGAGGTGATCACGCCCGGCGGCAACTGGTCCAGCTGGCCTCCCCACCGCCACGATGGCATCGGTGACTGCCCGACGACCAATGAGGAGATCTACTACTTCCGAATCGGCAAGCAGGACTCGCGGCACGGCGACCCTGAGGGCACGGGGCTCTTCCGCGTCTACACCGTCGACGACAGCGTCGACGAGACCGTGACGATCAGGGACGGCGACACCTATCTGGTGCCCCACGGCTACCACGGTCCCACGGCGGCAGCCCCGGACTACCCGATGTACTTCCTCAATGTGCTCGCCGGTCCCGGGGAGGACCGCACCATGTCCTTCTGCGACGACCCCAACCATCATTGGATTCGCGGCACCTGGACCGACACCGATCCAAGGCTGCCGATGACATCCGCGGAAGGACGTATCCGATGAAGCAGATCGGCATTGCCGTGCTCGGGCTCGGCTGGATGGGACAAGCGCACTCGAGGTCGATGCTGCGCATCCCTTCACTCTTCCCGGAACGCTCCTTCACTCCGAAGCTCATCGTCTGTGCCGACACCGAGGCCGAGCGCCGCCAGCGCGCCGTGCGCGACTTCGGCTTCGCGCGCGCAACCGCGGACTGGGCCGAGGCGGTGGCTGCCGACGACGTCGATGCGGTGTGGGTCACGGCCCCGAACATGCTGCACGTGCCGATGATCGAAGCGGCTGCGTCAGCGGGCAAGGCGATCTTCAGCGAGAAGCCGATCGGTGGCACGCCCGCGCAGACAGTGCAGGCATACGCCGCAGCGAAGCAGGCCGGCGTCCTCACCGGTGTCGGCTACAACTACCTATGGGCTCCCCTCGTGCTACACGCCCGCGAGATGATCGCGTCCGGAGCCCTCGGGGAGATCACGCACTACCGCGGGCGCTTCCTCTCGATGTATGGCTCGGATGAGATGGGGCTGCTCACCTGGCGCTTCAAGCTCGGCGAAGGCGGCTACGGCGTGAGCTCCGACATCCTCAGCCACTCGGTCTCGCTCGCGCAGTTCCTCGTCGGCGGCATCAGCGAGGTCGTGGGCATGCAGCACACCGTCATCACCCAGCGGCCCATTCCCCAGGGGGCGGCGAGCCACTACGGCCGCGGCAAGCCCGGGGATCCGACGGGCCCCGTGGAGAATGAGGACTTCGCCTCGATGCTCTGTCGCTTCGACTGTGGCGCCACCGGCACCTTCGAGACATCGCGCACGACCATCGGGCCGGAGAGCCAGAACGCCTTCGAGGTCTACGGCACCAAGGGCGCCCTCGCGTGGAACTTCGAGCGACTCAACGAGCTGCAGTACTACCGCCACGACCCGACGACCAAGGAGACCGGGTGGACGACGGTCTTCGGCGGGGACCGCTTCCCCTTCCACGGCGCCTTCGTGCCCGGCCAGGCCAACGCGATCGGCTTCGAGGACATCGTCGCGACCGAGGACCTCGCCTTCCTCGAGTCACTGGCCACCGGTGCGGCATTCCGGCCCGGTTTCCGGGAGGCCGTCGATATCGTCAGCGTCCAGCAGGCGCTCATCACCTCATGGGAGTCCCGCACCTGGGAGCCCGTCATCGACCTGGGAGCGAACGCGTGAGGATCACCACCGCCGAGGCCATGGTCCGCTATCTCGTTGCCCAGCGCGTGATGGTGGAGGCGGTCCCGGGGGCTGAGCTCACCGAGGCACCGCTCTTCCCCGGTGTCTTCGCGATCTTCGGGCACGGCAATGTGACGAGCCTGGGCCACTCGCTCGAGATGCACCGAGACGAGCTCCCCACGTGGCGCGGGCAGAACGAGCAGGGCATGGGACTCGCAGCCGCGGCGTTCGCCAAGGCGAAGCGGCGCCAGCAGATCATGATCGCGACGTCGTCGGTGGGACCGGGTGCGACGAATATGGTCACCGCGGCAGGGATGGCGATGGCCAATCGCCTGCCGGTGCTCTTCATCGCCGGCGACACCTTCCACTCTCGGCTGCCCGATCCCGTCCTACAGCAGGTCGAGCACTTCGGTACGCCGTCGACCACGGTCAACGATGCCTTCCGGCCTGTGGTGCGCT
>JAULZJ010000164.1:0-1514 GCA_032117435.1 Candidatus Nanopelagicales bacterium
AGGAGCAGGATCATCGAGTTCGCCATGAGGCTCGTCGTCGTCTCATGCGCCGCATTGACGATCCCGATGAGGTTCGCCACGACCTCATCGTCCGTCAGGTCTCCGGCCGCTTCGTCCCTGAGGAGCTCCACCAAGAGAGAGCCCTCGGCATCAGCAGGGGGATGGCGCAGGCGATCGGCAACGTAGTCGCGCATGTCGGTGGTCGCCTCAATCGCGCGCCTCGTGCGTACCTCAATGGAGTCAGGACTCGACGCTAGCCAGGTGTAGAAGTCGCTCGTCCACTGGCGCAGTTGAGCGAAGTCGGCGGGAGGGAAGCCGAGCACGCGCAGGATGATCTCGGATGGGATCGGGAGGCCGATCTCGTTGAGGAAGTCCACCGGCTGGGACCAGTCGATCCGGTCAAGGTGATCCCCGATCACTCCCTGGATCATCGGTGCATAGGTGCGCACCTGAGCGGCCGTGAAGGCATCGCGCAACTCCGCACGCAGCAGGCGGTGTCGAGGACCGTCGGTCATGACGAGTCGGTCATGGAGAATCGAAGCCAGGCACTGGGCTGGAATGCCGTCGGGGACCCGGCTCAATCGATCCTGCACGCGATTGTTGCTGAAGGCGGCGGCATCCAAGAGCACGGACTTCGCATCCGCGTACCGAGAGACATACACGTGGTCGGTCTCGGGTTGTCGCCACACAGGCGCCTCCGCGCCCATCGCGCGGTACGTCGGATAGGGGTCGTCGACGTACTCGGGTCCGTGGAGAACGTAGTCGACCATCGCACAAGGGTAGGTGCCACGTCGTCATGGCAGGCGTCGCGGGCGTGCCGCAGTCGTTCTGCCCATGCCTTGCCGAGTAGACCGCGGCCCGATCACGCATTCAACGCAGTGCGATCACGCTCCTCCTTGCGCAATGGCCTCTTGGTCCATCGGCCGACGAGCCACTCCAGCGGCCCCTGGGAGAAGCGGCGCAGCCAGAGCGACATCGCGACGGCCAGCACCGCCCAGCAGGCGATGGCGATGGCCGTGACTGCGGCGGCCCCGAGAGTGCCGAAGAGGCCGAAGCCCCAGCCGCAGAAGATCACGCACAGCAGCACCGACTCACCCAGATAGATCGTGAGAGAGGCCTGGCCGGGTCGCCCGAAGGGGGCCAAGAGACGCGGGAAACGCAGCGACAGCAGCGCCAGGGCGCCGATATACCCCACCGACAGGATCGGCGCGAGGATGAGCAGGACGCTCGACGCGACGAGGCTCTGGGGCTCCGCGGCCAATCCCACCGGCAGGCCGGGGCCGAGGATGAACCAGGTGCAGGCGAACTGAAGCGGCAGGCCGATCGCCAGGCCCCAGATCGCACCGCGGCGCAGCCAGGGCCGGAACTCCTCGAGCCTGCCCAGGAATCGGTGGCGTGCCGCGAGCATGCCCAGGCAGAAGGCGACGAACGCGAGCGATCCCTGACCGAAGATGACCTGGACGGCGATGATCGGGTAGACCTTGAGCCGCTCGAGCGCCGCCTGCCAGAAGGTG
>JAULZJ010000165.1:0-2421 GCA_032117435.1 Candidatus Nanopelagicales bacterium
CTGGGTCACGCTCGTCGTGGTCGAGTAGAGGGGGATGGAGCCGAAGCCGCCTTCGGCTTCCGTCGCTCGGCGCAGATCGCGTCGCTGCGTGACCGGTGTCGTCGACAGCGTCAGGCGCACGCTCAATGCGCTGATCGCCGTCAGGCCGGTGTTGGCGATCGTGCCGCTCATGGCAAGGGATGAACTCGTGGTGATGGCGACCGGCGCCAGGCCCGTGATCGTGATGCGCACGGGAGCGGGCGCATCCTCGGCATGCGCCACCGCAGGGAGCCCCAGGGTGAGTGCGCAGGTGACGAGGGCCATGGTGATCACCCGGCGAGCAAGCGAAGCCGGGCTGGCCCGAGCGATCATGTGTGGTGGCCTGAGGCTCACCCGGCGTCCGCGAGCAGATCGGGCAGGCGATCGAGCAGCCTGCGCTCGTCGGCGTAGGCGAGGCGGGCGCGGACGTCATTGAGCGGGAACCACGCGACCTCGACGACCTCGGCGTCCTCATCGGAGAGCTCCCCTCCGGAAGCCTCCATCAGATAGTGATGCACGGTCTTATGGATGCGGCGGTTCTCGGCGATGAACCAGAAGTCGATGATGCCCAACGGCGCGAGTACGCGGCCGCGGATGCCGGTCTCCTCCTCGACCTCGCGGACGGCCGCATCCTCGGGAGTCTCGCCGTCCTCGAGGTGACCCTTGGGGAGGGACCAGACCAGCCGCCCCCGACGATCATGTCGCGCGATGAGTGCGGCACGCAGGGAGTCCCCGCTGCGATCGACGACGAGGCCGCCTGCCGATGTCTCCTCCACTTTGGGCATCCGAGCGGGCCGGCGGGTTGCTGCCTTGCTGGGGGTTGCTGCCTTGGCTGGGCGCTTGGCTGGGCCCTTCTCCGGTCCGGGCTTGCCCCGCCCGGAGCGCTTCGATGCTCCGGAGTCAGCCATGACCCGAGGATAACTGCGCCCGCGGGGGGCTCCCCGCCGGGCGCGCGGCCTAGGCTCGGCCCATGGCAGCGGTGACCCCGGGGGCTACCTCACCCGCGGCGACCCTGCTGGGCATCGCCGACGGGCTGGCCACGCTGGCGGCCAGGTTCACCGAGGCAGGCCATGAACTGGCCCTCGTCGGGGGGCCGGTCCGGGACATCATGCTCGGCCGCGCCGGCACCATGCATGACCTCGATCTGACCACTGACGCCCGCCCCGAGCGCATCGAGGATCTGGTGCGCGGATGGGCAGATCACGTCTGGGATGTCGGAATGCGCTTCGGCACGGTGGGTGCCCGCAAGGGCGACCTCCACCTTGAGATCACGACTTACCGCAGTGAGTCCTACGACATGGACTCACGCAAGCCGATGGTTACCTTTGGCGACACGCTTGCCGGGGACCTCGCCCGCCGGGACTTCACGGTCAACGCGATGGCGGTCCGTCTGCCGACCCTGGAGTTCGTAGACCTGCATGAGGGCATGCGGGATCTCGCGGATGGGGTGCTGCGGACACCGATCGCACCCGAGGATTCCTTCGGCGACGATCCCCTGCGGATGATGCGGGCGGCTCGATTCGTCTCGCAACTCGGCTTCACCATCGTTGAGCCGGCGCTCGCGGCCATGACGGCGATGGCACCTCGGCTTGAGATCGTGTCCTCGGAGCGCATCCGTGACGAGCTGAGCAAGCTGCTGCTCGGCGCGCGTCCGCGGCTCGGTCTCGCTGTGCTGGTCGAGACCGGCCTGGCGGCGTACGTCCTGCCGGAGTTGCCCGGGCTGAAGCTCGAGATCGATGAGCACCATCGGCATAAGGACGTCTACGAGCACTCGCTCACAGTGATGGAGCAGGCGATCGACCTCGAGACTTCGCACGAGCCGGCGTCGGCACCCGATCTCGTGCTCAGGCTCGCTGCCTTGCTGCACGACATCGGCAAGCCGAAGACGCGCAAGTTCGAGAAGGACGGTGGCGTGTCCTTCCACCACCATGAGGTCGTCGGTGCGCGAATGGTACGCAAGCGGCTCACTGCTCTGCGCTACCCCAATGACGTCATCGACGAGGTCGCCGCGCTCACGGAGCTGCACCTCCGCTTCCATGGGTACGGCACGGGGGAGTGGACGGACTCAGCGGTACGCCGCTACGTACGCGATGCGGGAGACCAGCTCACCCGCCTGCACAAGCTCACGCGCGCGGATTCCACCACGCGCAATCGCAAGCGGGCCGCTGCCCTGCAGACGGCGTACGACAGCCTCGAGGACCGCATCGCTGAGCTGGCGGAGCAGGAGGAGCTCGCTGCTATCCGGCCTGACCTGGACGGCAAGCGGATCATGGAGATCCTGGGCATCCCACCGGGGCGTGAGGTCGGCGTGGCCTACAACCACCTGCTCGAGTTGCGTCTCGATCGCGGTCCCCTGGGCGAGGAGGCAGCCGAGCGTGAACTGCGCGCCTGGTGGGCGGCTCG
>JAULZJ010000166.1:0-14314 GCA_032117435.1 Candidatus Nanopelagicales bacterium
TGATCACTTGGGTGTGGCTGCCGCTGGGCGAGATCATCACGTTCACGCTCGTGGTGTGGGGCGTCATTCGATTCGTGCTTCCCTGGATTGGGAAGATCAGCGGATACATGAATCCCGCCGCGTACCGGTTGAGCCATATGGAGCAACGGCGCCGGGACGGCAAGCCTCTGACGAACCGCCAGATTCGCAACCTCGAGCGATTGATCGCGCGAATCGAAGCTCAACGCGTGGACCGCACCGAGCAGACGATGCAACGCGCACAGGCAATCCTCGACGGCGAGGGCCCTCTCGATGACGATGCTGGCCGGTCGGACGGCCCACCGCGCGGGAGCGACGCCACCATCGCCTCCGGGTAGCAGAAGTCCCCGAGCGAATGCCCGGGGCAGTTCCTGTTCCCAGTGACGTGTCCGAGGGGGGACTTGAACCCCCATGCCCTTTCGGGCACTAGCACCTCAAGCTAGCGCGTCTGCCAATTCCGCCACCCGGACTGGATAGCCGCTTGCGCGGCGAAGTGCAACTATACCGATGGTGAAGTGAGCTAGGTATGGGTAGTCCACATCAATAGCATGGCTGGGATTGTTTGCATCAGCGCAGAGCGTCAGGGGAGTAGGTGGCATGATCGCCGTGTGGCTTCCTCATCCAATTTGATGAAGGTTCGCGCACAGCGATGTATCGCCTCAGAGTCAAAGGTTCCCTGAAACGAGTGCTCTCTACAGCCAAGAATCGACCCATTCGCGAAGTATCCGCGCATGACCCGGGGCCTTACAAGGAAGAAGTAGAAACAACCCAGAACTTGTCAGGTGCCAAAGTGGGCGTGTGCTCTCTTACGAGTTGTGGCGGCGACAACAGCGATGAGGGAAACTCTCATTGCAAAAGGATAGGCGGTATTGACAATCACGTAGCTTAGTGGTGCAAAATGCGCGCGTGAGCAATGATTCAGGGTCATCTAACTCGATCCGCAGGAGGAAGACTAGGATCGTGTTTGTTAGGAAACTCGCCAGGTTTTGGAATCCTAAGGTTCCCGAAGGGCAGCGACGCATCAAGCGTGCTTTGGCTTTCATCGGGGTCGGGGCATATCTACTGTTTGTTGCGGGTAATCTTTTGTACAACTTCCTGCTTGTGGAGCGGCATGTCAATATCGCGGTAGGACCTCCGACCAGCTATTCCTACGCAGTCGGACAGAAACTCGACACTTGGCTGACTGAAAATGGAGTGTCAACGAGCCTGACCGTTGAGGAAGACACCCTTAGTGCTGTTGCAGAAGTGAACGACAATGAAGACGAAATTAGAGATCCGAATATGCTGAATGTCGCGCTCGTGGCCCAGAACTTGAACAGTCAACAGTATCCGAACATTGACAGCTTAGGGTCAATTGCATCTCAACCCTTGTTGATATTCGCACGAGCAGAACTTGGCCAAAACCTGGTCTTAGCGGACCTAGACGGAAAAGTGGTGTCGATTGGTGTCCCGGGAAGTGACGTACACCAATTGATGACCGACATTCTCAACACCTACGGATTTTCCTCGAACTTGGACGTTCGCAGCGACCCGACCAATGTGGGTGTCGAGCAACTTCTCGCGGGCGAGGTTGATGCACTGGCGTTGCTGTACTCCTTAAGGACACCGATTGTCGAGGAACTCGCCCTCAACCCTGGGGTGACGATCGTCAATCTCGACCGCGCATCAGCGCTAGCATTCGAGCTCGGTTACGCACGACCGGCAACGATCCCATCATCCTATATGAGTTTGGCCAGGCGTATTCCGACCGAGCCGATATCAACAGTGGCAGTTGACCTCACCGTTATTGCAAACAATTTTCTCGATGAACCGAATGTCCTTTTGATCGCACAGCAATTATCTGTGCTGGACCCAAGGATGCGATTACCATCTGATAATCAAGTATATCCAAATTTTGACGGCACTGAGATTCGCGCCAGTGGTGTTGCCTTGGACTACTACAAGAGTGGAACCCCGTTTCAGTACA
The DNA here is from genome assembly GCA_032117435.1 of Candidatus Nanopelagicales bacterium. GTDB lineage: Bacteria > Actinomycetota > Actinomycetes > S36-B12 > S36-B12 > Mxb001. Next base: position 1,985 of record JAULZJ010000166.1, read on the forward strand.
GCATTGTTCCAAATTTAGTCATTTCCTGGGTGTGGATACCGCTTGCTCGAGTAGTTGCAATCACGTTGGCGATTTGGTTCGTCATCGGCATGGCTGTCCCACTCATTGGGAAGATGTTCTCCACTGTACGATTACTGCGCAAAGATCCAAATACTTGAGCGGCGGGTTCAGGAAGGCAATGGTCTCACGGTAACAGCCGCTGAGATGGCTGAAATTGGGACTCGACCTGGTCGGTACACCAATAGACAAGTTTCCTTGTGTCCGAGGGGGGACTTGAACCCCCATGCCCTTTCGGGCACTAGCACCTCAAGCTAGCGCGTCTGCCAATTCCGCCACCCGGACGTGGTCGGTGATCGGGCCGTGGGTCATAGCCGGATCGCCGACGATGAGGATAACAATCCGTGAGCGACTCCTCCCACCTGCCTCCTCCGGACAGGGCAGGATGGGTCCGTGGACCCTTCGACTCACGGCACCAGCACCGAGGCGCAAGCCGCCCAGTCCGAGGTGATCGGAATCCTGCGTGATCTCATCCGCTTCGATACGACCAACGACGGCACAGACGCCGGACCGGGTGAGGCGGCGGCCGCGGAGTACGTCGAGTCGGTCTTGGGCGAGGTGGGCCTCGAGGTCGAGCGGTTCAGCACGACGTCGTCGAAGCGTCAGGGTGTCGTCGCGCGCATGGCCGGCGTGAATCCATCACGCCCCCGGCTGCTTCTTCATGGGCACCTCGACGTCGTGCCGGCCCAGGCTTCTGATTGGTCCGTGCCGCCCTTCGGTGCTGAGGTGCTCGCCGACATGGTGTGGGGGCGCGGTGCCGTCGACATGAAGGACATGGATGCGATGCTCATCGCCCTGGCGCGCGCGTGGGCCCGCACGGGACGGCGCCCGGACCGTGACATCGTCTTCCTCTTCATCCCCGACGAGGAGGCCGGCGGCCAGCACGGTTCGCACTGGATCGTCGATCATCGTCCGGACATCCTCGAGGGGGTATCCGAGGGAGTGAGCGAGGTGGGCGGATTCTCCCTCACCCTGCCGGATGAGCGTCGTCTCTATCTCATTCAGACCGCGGAGAAGGGCATTGCCTGGATGCGCCTGGTCGCCGAGGGTACGGCGGGACATGGATCGGTGATTGCCACCGACAATGCCGTGAGCGAGATCGCCGCCGCCGTAACGCGCATCGCCGAGCATCGGTGGCCCGTCGAACTCTCGCCGACCGCACGGCACATGGTCTCGGCCATCAGCGAGGCCTTCGACCTCGAACTTGATCTCGAGGATCCGGTGCAGCTGGCGCTTCAACTGGGTCCGGCCGCGCGCTTCATCGGAGCCGGCACGCGCAACACCGCGAATCCCACCATGCTGGCCGCCGGATACAAGGCGAACGTAATCCCTTCGGAGGCGACGGCTGTCGTTGACGGCCGCTATGTACCTGGCCAGGAGGAGGAATTCCTTGGCGAGATCGACCGTCTCCTCGGCCCGCGGGTGAGACGCGAGTTCATCAATCACGACGTCGCACTGGAAGCCTCGTACGGCGTACCCCTCGTGGCCGCGATGCGGGATGCGCTCGAGGCGGAAGACCCGGGCTCTATGGTCGCGCCCTACATCCTGTCCGCGGGCACCGATGCGAAGGCCTTCTCCCGCCTGGGCGTGCACGGCTACGGCTTCTCACCGCTGCGGCTGCCCCCGGACCTGGATTTCACCGCGCTCTTCCACGGGGTGGACGAGCGGGTGCCCATCGCATCCGTGGAATTCGGCGTGAGAGTCCTTGATCGGTTCCTGCGTGAGGCGTGAGAGCTAGGTGCGCCTCACGCGCATGACCCGGCGCTTGAGCCAGGCCTTGCGTCGACCATCGGGGTAGACGCGCAGTCGCGCGAGTTCCCAGTAGCCGTACTCGGCGAATTCCGTGAGGACACTACGCGCCGCATCGCGCGTGGTGCCCATGGGGAGAGAGATCTCGCGGAACTCGTAGGCGGTGCGGCCACCCCTCTGATGGCGTGTCGACGGCATGGGCCTCCTCCCGTGGTCACTGCGCCACGTCACCATCCTGGCCCAGCCGGGCTGCGGCGGACGACACTTCGTCCAGGACGTGGCGGATTTCGGACGGCAATACGATCTGGGCGCTGGCCAGGGCAGCTCGCAACTGATGCACGGTGCGGGATCCAACGACAGTCGCCGCCACACGCTGTCGATCGCGCACCCAGGCCAGTGCGAGGTCGCCGGGTGCGACGCCAAGGCCATCAGCGGCGGCGCAGAGCCCGTCGATGACCGGCCGGGCCCAGGTGTCCCGGTAGTGATGGAGGCGGGTGGCATGTCGCTCACCCGCACCACGTGAGTCAGGGGGCGTCGCGAAGCGGTACTTCCCCGTGAGGACGCCTCCGGCGAGGGGACAGGCAGCGATCAGGTCGCACCCGATTGCGCCGGCGACCGAGGCGGACTGTCCGGCCTCGCCCCACTCCAGCAGGGAGTAGGGGATGGTAAGGGCGGTGAGCGAAGCACGATCGTTGTGCATGGCGAGTCCCGCGCCGATGAGCGCGGCCTGCCACGGCTCGCTCGGGCTGACGCCGACGTACATCGCCCGGCCAGTGGACACGCCTACGGCGAGTGTCGTGGCGAGCTCGTCCCACCGCAGGTCGCGATGCCATCCCTCAATCGTCCACATGTCCGCGTAGGCCACTCCCATGTCATCGAGGCTGCGATCAAGGGCCGCGAGCATGTCGCGTCGGGAGGAGCTGGCGGCCGTTCGCACGCTCAGGAAAATGTGGGTCCGATGACCGGGCGCGACGACGGCATCCCGGACGAAGGCGGGAGCCGTCGCGAGGGGAGCGACATCGATGAGGTTCCCGCCGGCCTCGACAAGCACGCGGACCTGCTCCTCGGCCTCGATGCGATCCGTGCCGAGACCCCACGTGGCCGTCCCGAGCCCCACGGTGCCGACCCTCGCACCCGTGCTGCCCAACGAGCGCTGCTCCACGTGGGCAACCTAGTCACCCAGTGGGCCGGATAGGCTCGCCCGACACGCGCAGGAGGCCTCGCCGGACGGCACGGTCGCGATCAGATCGGGAGGGCGTATGCGTCTGGGACTGAATCTCGGCTATTGGGGTGCCGGCAACGATGCGGACAATCTGACCCTGGCGCGCGAAGCGGACAAGTGCGGGTACGCCGTGGTCTGGGCTGCCGAGGCGTACGGGTCCGACGCGGCCACAGTGCTGGCCTGGGTGGCTGCGCAAACCGATCGGATCGACGTCGGATCCGCCATCTTCCAGATCCCCGGCCGAACGCCCGCGAATACGGCAATGACCGCAGCCACACTCGACACGCTCTCCGGTGGCCGCTTCCGCCTGGGCCTCGGAGTCTCAGGTCCTCAGGTGTCGGAGGGGTGGCACGGTGTGCGATTCGACAAGCCCCTCGCTCGCACCCGTGAGTACGTCGCCATCGTGCGCAAGGCACTCGCCCGGGAGCGCTTGACCTTCGACGGAGAATTCTTCACCCTGCCACTTCCTGATGGCCCGGGCAAGGCCCTCACCCTGACAGTGCATCCCGTGCGGGATCGCATCCCCATCTACCTCGCCGCTGTGGGGCCGCGCAATCTCGAACTGGCGGGCGAGATCGCCGACGGCTGGTTGGCCATCTTCTTCGATCCGGACGGCTCGGAGGAATCCCTGGCGCATATCCGTGTGGGCCGTGAGCGCGCCGGACTCCCCATGGAGGGCTTCGACATCGTGCCGACGGTGCCGGTTGTCATGGGGGAGGACGTCGAGGAATGCGCTGCTCCGGTGCGCGCGTACTCCGCCCTCTACATCGGTGGCATGGGCTCGCGCGAGAAGAACTTCTACAACGCCCTCGCGGTGCGGATGGGATACGGAGATGCCGCCGAGCGGATCCAAGATCTCTACCTGGCGAAGGACTACGCGGGAGCCGCAGCCGCGGTCCCGCTGGAATTCATCGAGCGAACCTCGCTGATCGGCCCACCGGAGAAGATCGTCGAGCGACTCCAGGCGTATGCGGCAGCCGGCGTGACGACACTCTCCATTGCCAGCTACTCCGGCACGATCGAGCAACGGATCGACACGGTGCAGAGGATTCCCCAACTCCTCGAGCAAGCCGGTCTCGGCGAGCGCTAGTCCGCATGCGTATGTGCACGCCATGACCTGGTTCGAAGCGCTGGTGCTCGGGGTTGTCCAGGGTCTGACGGAGTTCCTGCCGATCTCGTCCAGCGCCCACATCCTGGTCCTGTCCCGGGTGTTCGGCTGGGGGGATCCAGGCGCGGCCTTCACCGCTGTCACCCAAATCGGCACCGAAGCCGCTGTGCTCATCTATTTCAGGCATGACATCGCCCGCATCCTCCGCGCGTGGGGGCGCAGTCTGCGGGATCCGGAACTCCGCGGCGACGTGGACGCCCGTCTCGGCTGGTACGTCATCCTGGGCACGATCCCCATCGTCGTGCTCGGGCTGGTCTTCACGGAGCAAATCGAGACCGTGGCCCGCAATCTGTGGATCACGGCAACAATGCTGGCCGTGTTCGGTGTCCTGCTGGGACTCGCAGACCGATTCGGACGCAAGGAGCGGGAGATCGCCGCCCTGCAGACGCGCGACGCCCTTGCCCTGGGGCTGGCGCAAGCCCTCGCACTCATCCCGGGAGTCTCACGATCGGGAGCGACCATCACCATGGGCCTGGCCCTCGGCTACACGCGCGAGGCGGCCACGCGCTACGCATTCCTGCTCGCCATTCCCGCCGTGCTCGGATCCGGGTTCTATGAGGCGACTCGCATCGGCAACGATCCCCAGGTCGCCTGGGGTCAGACAATCGTCGCAACCGTGATCGCGTTCGCCGTGGGTTACGCTGTCATTGCCTGGCTTCTGCGCTATCTGCGGACGGGCTCCTACATGCCGTTCGTCGCCTATCGCCTGGGTCTCGCCGCCGTCATCTTCGCCCTGCTCGTGACCGGCACCATCAGTGCGACCTAGCCGTTACAGCCAGCCGGACTTCTTGAACCCCCTGTAGAGCAGCACGCAGATCACCGCCATGACCGCGAGGACGGCTGGGTACCCCAAGCCCCAGTGCAACTCCGGCATGTCGTCGAAATTCATGCCGTAGATGCCGGCAATGGCAGTGGGCACGGCGATAATCGCGGCCCAAGCGGAGATCTTGCGCATGTCCTTGTTCTGCAGGAGATCCTGGCGGGCCGTGCTCGCCATCAGCATCGTCATGAGCGTGGAGTCGAAGCCGTCGACAAGGTCGCCCGCGCGCAGGATGTTGTCGCCGACGTCCTGGAGGTAGGGGCGCAGGGGAAGGGGGACCAGCGCCGCGGGGGACTGGGCCAGCCGCTGCGCCTCCGGCAGGAGCGGCTGCACTGCCCTGCGCATCTCGATGCTCTCCCGATTGAGTCGGTAGATGCGATCGGTCGCCTGGGACGGCTGATCCGAGAAGACCTGCTGCTCGATCTCCTCCACATCCGACTGAATGGAGTCACCCACCTCGAGATACTGACGGGCCACCACATCGGCGATGGCCCAGAACACCACCAGGGGTCCTGTCGACACGAGTTCCGGATGGGCGTCCAGTCGGGCAACCACCTGGCCGATGTCCTCCGCACCTCCTTCGCGGATCGTGATGGCGTATCCCGGGCCTACGAAGCACGCGACCTGCCCGGTCTCCACGTCCGAGGTGTCATCCACCCACTCGAGCACTTTGAGGAGCACGAAGAGAGACCTGGTGGCGATGTCGATCTTGGCTCGCTGCTGGCGGGACGTGGCGTCCTCGAGAAGGAGGGGCTCGAGGTGGAAGACCTCCGCGACGAGATCGACCTCGACGCGCGTGGGGTCGGTGAGATCGATCCAGGCGAAGTCTGTGACGGCCGAACCGGTGTCCCTTGCTGTCTCCAGGTCGCGACGGCCGATGGCCGTGCCCTCAGCCGAGGGCCCGGTGGCGAGCCCGCCATCGCGGTAGACCCCCATGACGCGGATCATGGCGACCTCCCGTGCAGTAGCCCTCTGGCGGCTTGAGTCGGTTGATGGTTCCGGATACCGTCGCGGCATGCCCGTGGCCATTCTCGTACGACATGGTCGCACGGATGCCAACGCGCGGGGCGTGCTCGCCGGATGGTCACCCGGTGTCCATCTCGATGACGTCGGGGTCGAGCAGGCGACCCGGGTGGCTGAGCGACTCTCACCGATCTCGCTGGCGGCAGTGGTCAGCAGCCCCCTGGAGCGAACCCTGCAAACGGCTCAGGCCATCGAGGGCCGACAGCGCAGGGTGGCCGGTATCGAGGTGGATGCGCGACTCGGGGAGTGCCACTACGGGGAGTGGACCAACCGGTCGCTCGCCGACCTCGCGAAACTGCCCCTGTGGCGGACGGTGCAGGATCGTCCCAGTGCGGTGACCTTTCCCGCAGGTGAGTCGCTGCTGGCGATGCAGGCGAGGGCTCTAGGCGCGGTACACGAGTGGAATGAGCGTCTGGGTGATCGGACTGCGTACGTCATGGTGTCGCATGGTGACGTGATCAAGTCGATCCTGGCCGATGCCCTCGGCATGCATCTGGACCAGTTCCAACGGATCGTCGTGGACCCGGCATCCGTATCCGTCGTGCGATACGGCCGGCGGGGTGTGCAGGTCATTCACGTCAATGACCGGGGATCGGATCTTGCGGGACTCGCGCGTGCGCCCCGTCGGCGTCGTGTCGAAGGTGCCGTAGGAGGCGGCTCGGGCGAGCGCTAGATCGCGTCTATGAGTAGCGTGGCAGCGTGACTCGGCGCATCTTCTCCTATGTCGATCCGCAGCGGTTTGTCGCGGGGACGGTCGGTATGCCGGGTGAGCGCACCTTCTACCTCCAGGTGAGCGACGTCGGGGCGATGACGTCGGTATCGCTGGAGAAGGCTCAGGTGGCTTTGCTCGCCGAGAGAGTCGAGCGCCTGCTCGGCCAGGCGGGGCGGTCGCTCGACGCGGGTCCTGAGGATGTCGCGCCCCTCTCCCTGCCCCTCGACGAGGAATTCCGCGTCGGCGCCCTGGGCATCGCCTGGGTTACCGATGAGGGCGACGGCGATCGGGTGATCATCGAGGCGCATGCCCTGGGCGAGGCTGAGCCAGCCGAACCCGGCGACGATGACACCTCCGCCGCGGACACCCTGCGTGTCTCGCTCGGGACCGATGCCGCAGCAGCTTTCGCACGTCGGGCACAGGCTCTCGTGGCCGCGGGCCGACCACCCTGTCCGTTCTGCCTGCAGCCCTTGGATCCAGGCGGGCATATCTGCCCGCGCGCCAATGGGTATCGACGTCAGTCCAATGGGTATCGAAGTCAATGACGGGCCCGTTGTCGCACCCTCCCGGTGGGTGCAGGTGAGCGGTGCCGCCGGCATGGCGAATTTGCTTGCCTCAGGCGATCTTGAGATCGAGGGGCGTCTCTGGGACTCGTCGAACTCCGCCGTCCGCGTGCTGTGCCAGATGTCGGGCCAGTCAGTGCGTGCGGTCTACAAGCCCCTGCGCGGCGAACGGCCCCTTTGGGACTTCCCGAGTGGCACGCTCGGGCGCCGGGAGGTGGCTACGGCCGAGGTGGATGCGCTCCTAGGGTGGGGCTTGGTCCCTGCCACAGTGTGGCGCGAGGAAGGCCCACTGGGTCCTGGCAGCCTGCAGGCATGGGTCGATGCGGATGCGGTGCGCGCGCCGGTCGACGTACTTGATTCCGTTGACGTCACCGCATCATGGATCGTGGTCGCCGAAGGGGAGGGCTCAAGTGGAGGTCACGTGTGCCTCGCACACGAGGACAGCGTCGAACTGCGGCAGGTGGCACTCCTCGACGCGATCGTCAACAATGCCGATCGCAAGGGCGGGCACGTGCTTCGTTCGCGCGACGGAGGCATCTGGGCGATCGATCATGGACTGACTTTCCACACCGACCCCAAGGTGCGCACCGTCCTGTGGGGATGGTCGGGTCAGCCCATCGCCTCATCTGATCTCGCTGATCTGCAGCGCCTCGTGGACCAGTGGGCGGTAGTGGCGACGGCTCTCGAGCCTCAACTCACCCGAGCGGAGATGGCGGCCACGCGCGAGCGACTCGAGTCGCTGGTGCATCACGGGGAGTACCCCCACCCCGACGGCGCCTGGCCCGCGCTGCCGTGGCCAGCGATGTGAGCGCACCCCCCTCTAGGCTCACGCCATGGATTCATGGCCCGCCCCCGAGGTGCCCGCACTCGGACCCGGGGGACACCCCGTCAGGCTGTGGGACACGGCAAGCGGTGAGTTGAGGCCCATCGCGCCCTCGGACACGGCGCGGCTCTACGTCTGCGGGATCACGCCGTACGACGCGACGCACATGGGACACGCTGCCACCTACCTGGCCTTCGACACCCTCGTGCGTGCGTGGCGCGATGCCGGACATCGCGTCCACTACGTCCAGAACGTCACCGATATCGACGACCCCCTGCTCGAACGTGCCGTGGCGACCGGCCAGGACTGGCGGGACATCGCCCGTCGTGAGACACAGCTCTTCCGCGAGGACATGGAGTTTCTTCGGGTCGTGCCACCGGATGACTACATCGGGGCAGTGGAGTCGATCCCCAATGTGGTGGCGTGCATCGAGGGTTTGCGCCAGCGAGGTGCCGTCTACGACGTGGACGGGGATCTCTACTTCGACATTGCGAGCGATCCCTTCTTCGGCGGCGTCTCGGGACTCCCGCGCCAGGACATGCTGGAGCTCTTCGCCGAAAGAGGGGGTGATCCGCTGCGCCCGGGCAAGCGGGACGCGCTCGATCCACTGCTGTGGCGCGCGGCGCGGCCCGAGGAGCCAGCCTGGGACACGGCCCTGGGTCACGGGCGTCCCGGTTGGCACATCGAGTGTGTGGCGATCGCGTTGGACACGCTCGGGATGACCTTCGATGTGCAGGGTGGCGGTCGCGATCTGATCTTCCCCCATCACGAGATGGGGGCGAGCCACGCCGAGGTTCTCCAGGGTGTGCGGCCATACGCCCGTCACTACACGCATGCCGGCATGGTGGGCCTCGACGGCGCCAAGATGAGCAAATCACTCGGGAACCTCGTCTTCGTCCATCGACTTCGGGAGGCAGGTGTCCCGGCCAGCGCGATTCGCCTCGCCGTGCTCGCGCACCACTACCGGGAGGACTGGGAGTGGACAGACGACGGCCTTGTGGTGGCCCGAGCTCGCCTTGCCGAGTGGTCTAAGGCGGCTGCGCTGCCTACCGGTCCACCCTCTGGTGACCTCATTGCGGATATGCGCGAAGCCATCGCCGACGATCTGGACACACCCCGGGCCCTGCGTGCGGTGGCACGCTATGCCACGGAGGCCCTCACCCGTGGAGGCAACGCTCCCGATGGTCCGGGGCGCATGCGGCAGGCGGTGGATGCCCTTCTCGGCGTGCGGCTGGATGAGGCCTAGGACGACTTCTCGTCGTGTCCGCCGAACTCCTTGCGCTGGGCGGACTGGACCTTGTAGGCGAAGTCGGCCATCGCTTGGCTATCGAAGCGCGAGTAAAGGGCTTCGGTGAGGACGGGAGCGGGGACCCCCTCCTCGATGGCGGCAATAGATGTCCATCGCCCCTCACCGGAGTCAGACACCCGCCCGCTGAATTCCGCGAGGTCCTCGGATCGGCTCAACGCGAGTGCGGTGAGGTCGAGAAGCCAGGACCCGACCACGCTGCCCCGACGCCAGACCTCCGCAATCGCCGGCAGGTCGAAGCGGTACTGGTAGTACTCGGGATGCTCGAGAGGGGCGGTCTCGGCGTCGCTGTCTCGCTGGCGCAATCCTGTGTCAGCATGCTTGAGGATGTTCAATCCCTCCGAGTAGGCGGCCATGAGCCCGTACTCGATGCCGTTATGGACCATTTTCACGAAGTGACCAGCCCCGCTCGGCCCGCAGTGCAGCCACCCTGCCTCACCCGCAACCAATTCGCCGGTGCGTTGTCCCGTGCGTTCGGCCGCCTTGACGCCGGGCGCGACCGAATCCCAGATCGGCACCAGCCGATCGGTGCACTCATCGTCGCCACCGATCATGAGGGAGTAGCCCCGCTCGAGCCCCCATACGCCTCCGGAGGTTCCGCAGTCGATGTAGTGCACTCCGCGAGGCTCAAGGGCGGTCGCGCGACGAATGTCATCGCGGTAGTAGGAGTTGCCCCCATCGATGATGGCATCGCCGGGTGAGAGGAGCTCTCCCAGCTCATCGACGACGGACTGCGTGATCGCACCTGCGGGAACCATGATCCAGACATTCCGCGGCTCATCCATCTTGGCGACAAGGTCAGCCAAGGAGTCAGCGCCCACAGCGCCATCGGCGACGACGGCGGCGATAGCTGAGGGGTCACGGTCGTAGACGACCGTCGAGTGCCCATCGAGCATGACGCGACGAACGATGTTCGCCCCCATCCTGCCGAGACCGACCATGCCCAACTGCATCGGCTTGGTTGTCGCCATCCTGGATCCTCCTTGAGTGACCACGCTGTGAGCGGGGCATGACCGTTGCCCATACGGTGTACGACTCGGCCACCGTAGTGCAAGGCTTGGGACATGAACGATGCCCGGACGAATCCCGACGTTGGCGCCGATCCTGCCCGTACGGCGGCATGGCAGCGGCTGGCCGATATGGCACCTCGTGCTCGGGACCTGCATTTGCGCGACATATTTGCCCAGGAGGTCGACCGCGGACCCGCGTGGACCGTCGAGGCAGCAGGCCTACGTGCCGATTTCAGCAAGCAGCGGGTGACCCGCGAAGTCATGGCAGCCCTACTTGACCTGGCTGACGAACAGGGAGTCCTGGAGCGTCGCGATGCGATGTTCGCGGGGGCTCGGATCAACCGAACGGAAGACCGCAGCGTGCTCCACACGGCCCTTCGACTGCCCCCGGGTGCAGAGTTGCACGTGGAGGGCACGGACGTGGCGGCCGACGTGCACGCGGTCCTCGACCGGATGGCGGCCTTCAGTCACGCGGTGCGCAGTGGCGAATGGACGGGGGCAACGGGCAGCCGGATTCGCAATGTCGTCAATATCGGCATCGGCGGCTCCGATCTCGGTCCCGCAATGGCGTACCTCGCCCTTCAGTACTACTCCGATCGCGACATGGCCTTCCGCTTCGTGTCGAACGTCGACCCAACCGACATCACCGAGGCGTTGCGTGGACTCGAGCCGGAGCAGACGCTTTTCATCGTGGCCTCCAAGACCTTCGGCACCCAGGAGACGCTCACGAATGCCCAGGCGGCCCGCCAGTGGCTCGTGGACAGTCTCGGCGAAGCCTCTGTCGCGAGGCATTTCGTCGCGGTCTCCACGAACGCCGAACGCGTCGCGGCTTTCGGTATCGACACAGCGAACATGTTCGGCTTCTGGGACTGGGTGGGCGGTCGCTACTCCATGGACTCCGCGATCGGCTTGAGCACGATGATCGCCGTCGGCCCCGAGCGATACCGCGAGATGCTCTCGGGCTTCCATGCGATGGACCAGCACTTCCGGCTCGCCGAACCTGCAGTCAACATGCCGTTGCTCATGGGCCTGATCGCCGTGTGGAATCGGAATTTCCTCGATATTCCTACGAACGCAGTGCTGCCCTACGCGCAGTTCCTCGCCCGCTTCCCTGCCTACCTGCAGCAGCTCACCATGGAGAGCAACGGGAAGTCAGTGCGACTTGATGGGGCACGCGTCGACTACAACACGGGCGCCGTCTACTGGGGCGAGCCGGGCACCAACGGTCAGCATTCCTTCTACCAACTCCTGCACCAGGGCACCGAGATCGTGTCGAGCGACTTCATTCTCTTCGCCCAGGCACTCGAGCCGGTCTTCGACATGCAGGACCTGCTGGCCGCCAACGCGCTGGCTCAGGCCGCCGTACTCGCCTTCGGCAGGACGGCGGAGGAGGTGCGCGAGGACGGCACTCCTGAGCATCTCGTCCCGCACAAGGTGATGCCCGGCAATCGGCCATCGACGTTCATCCTCGCGGCTCGTCTGGATCCGCATGCCCTCGGCGCGCTGATCGCTCTCTACGAGCACAGTGTCTTCGTGCAGGGTGCCGTGTGGGGGATCGACAGTTTCGACCAATGGGGCGTGGAGCTCGGGAAGTCCATGGCGAATGCGATCCTGCCGGACCTGCAGGACGCGGATCGGCCGTTGGATCGTGATTCGTCGACCGATTCGCTCATCCGCGCCTATCAGGCGATGCACGCGCGGGTCTAGCTGCCCTCGCCCGCGCCACGTCGACGCAGATATCGCTCGAACTCGCGCGCGATGGCCTCGCCACTCGCCTCGGGTAGGTCAGTCGTGTCCCGAGCCTCCTCGAGCTGACGAACGTAGTCGGCTACCTCGTCGTCGTCGGCGGCGAGCTCATCGACGCCCAGCTCCCAGGC
>JAULZJ010000167.1:0-5703 GCA_032117435.1 Candidatus Nanopelagicales bacterium
GGACGTGGGGGGCCATGCGTCAGATTCTTTCGCAAATCCCTTGCGGCCGGGCGAAATTGCATTGTTAAATTACGCAACTTGCCGACCCACCGGAGGAGTCCGACATGCGCAGGCACTCACCCTTCATCGCCCTTGCCGCAGGCCTCGCGGCAGCCGCCCTCGTGGCGGGCTGCTCCAGCGGCTCCTCGGACTCAGGCAGCAGCGCCCCCGCCAGCGAGAGCGCCACTGCGACCGGCGGAGGCGAGGTCGACACGATGACCTGGGCGATCCAGTCGCCCATCGCGTCGATGGACGTAGCGAAGGGAGTCGACGTCCCCACACTTCGTGCCCAGGCTGCGGCATTCGACCGGGTACTCACCCAGGATGACGAGGGCAATATCATCCCGGGTGTCACGTCGTACGCCACCCCGGACCCGCAGACAATCGTGCTCACCGTGCGGGACGGCGTGACCTTCTGGGACGGCACGCCCCTCACCGCCGAGGACATCGCGTACTCCATCGAGCGCCACACGGGCCCTGACAACCCCTCGCTCATCGGGCAGTTCTTCGGCTCCGTCGAGTCCGTGGACGTCACTGATCCGACCACCGTGACGATCAATCTCAATAGGCCCGATCCCCTGATGCTCACCAACCTCGCTTCCCTCACTCAGGTGCGCCAGAAGGCCTACGACGAGGCTGCCGGCGAGGCGGTCGGGGGCCCGGAGAAGCCTGGCATGGGCACCGGTCCGTATTCGATCGTCTCCTACTCGTCCGCCGATGGCGTCGTTCTCGCGGCCAACGAGAACTACTGGGGCGGGAAGCCAAAAGTCAAGGAGCTCACGATCGTCTCGATCCCGGACCCCGAGACCGCGCGTCTCGCAATGAGCAGCGGGGAGATCGACGGCTTCTTCGACGTCCCCCTCATCGCCACTCGCCAGTGGGACGAGCTCGACAACGCGACGATCACCTACGTCCCCGGGTCCTACATCGACTACCTGGTGATGGACACGACGCGTGCACCCTTCGACGACATCAACGCACGCATCGCGATGGCACACCTGCTCGATCGCGCGGCACTCACGCAACCGCTCTTCAATGGACGTGCGACCGTGGCCACCAGCATCGTGCCTGCCATCCAGATGGAGGCCACCTTCGGCGCCGACGCGGCGACGATCGCGGGAGCACTCCCCGCGATCCCAGAGTTCTCCATCGACAAGGCACGCGAGGCCCTGGCCAAGTCCGCTACCCCGGACGGCTTCAGCGTCGAGCTCCCCGTCGACACCACTCAGCCGTGGATGTCCCCCCTCGCGCAGAACCTCGCGGAGACCGCCAAGCAGATCGGTATCGAGATCACCGTCAAGCCCGTCCCCGCTGCCGACTGGGGCGCCGGCCTGCTCGACCCGGCCGCCAGCCCGCTCCAGCTCCTCGCATTCGCCGGTGCGACCACCTGGGCCGGAGAGCTCCCACCGGTCATGGTGGGTGAAGCAGCACCCTTCAACGTCGCTCGCTACTCCACACCCGAGGCCGATCCGCTCGCGGGCGCCGTCGCAGGAGCCACCACTCCGGAGGAGCTCAAGCAGCCGCTGCAGGACCTGCTCGCCAACGTCAACACGAATCTGCCCTACGTGCCGCTCTTCACCGAGGAGGTGGCGACCGCCATAGGCAATGACTTTGTGTGGGATGGCGGCTACAGTTACTTCGCCATCGGACAGGCGTGGCCCATGAAGATCAGCGGAGCCCAATGACCCTTGCAGCGTATGCGCTGCGACGCGTGGGGGCGATCATCGCCACCCTGGCACTGCTCTCCCTGCTGATCTTCAGCCTGCTCGCCATCATGCCCGGCGATCCTGCGGTCATCCTGCTGGGACCGCAGAAGGCTACGCCAGAGGCGGTCGCGGCCATCAGGGAGAGATTCGGCCTGGACGATCCCTTCCTCGTTCAGTACGGCAACTGGGCGATAAGCGCACTCCAGGGTGACTTCGGCGCCTCGATCCGGTCGGGCGACTCGGTCGTGTCGATGATCGGCGAGCGCCTCTGGGTCACCCTGCAATTGGGGCTCTACGCATTCATCATCACGGTCCTCGTCGCAATCCCGCTGGGCATCGTCGCCGCGGTGCGCCGAGGCAGCTGGATCGATCGCGCCGCGTCCTCCCTCACCCTGATCGCGCTGTGCACACCAGCGTTCGCGATCGGCTTCCTGCTCCTTTTCGTCTTCTCGGTGCAACTGGACTGGTTCCCGGGCTTCGGGGCGGGAGACGATTTCCTCGACACCATCTGGCACCTCACGCTCCCCGCCCTAGCGCTCGCCACCTTGCAGATCCCGATCCTGCTGCGACAGACGAGGGCGGCTGTCATGGATGTCGTCGATAAGGACTACGTGGTCTTCGCGCGGGCACGAGGCCTGAGCAGTCGCCGCATCTGGCTCCGCTACATCCTGCGCAACGGATCCCTGCCCATCCTCACCTCAGCTGGCCTCATTCTCGCCTTCAGCCTGGCGGGAGCCGTCCTGATCGAGAATGTCTTCGCACTCCAGGGCCTGGGCACCCTGCTGGTGACGTCCGTGGGACAGCTCGACCTGCCGATCGTGCAGGCTCTCGCCCTGCTCACCGCCCTGCTCGTGCTCGTCACCAACCTCGTCGTAGACCTGCTCTACTATGCGCTGGATCCACGCCTGCGTCGTGCGGCGGCTGCTGCATGAGTGCCTCGCCAGTCCCCGAGACGACCCCAGCAGTGCGGCCCGAGGTTGGCGGACGCGTGCGCTGGGGCCTGACCTTCTGGATCGCCCTCGGGGTGCTCGTCACCATCGTCGTCATCGCGATCACCGCTACCTGGCTCGCACCGTACGACCCCTACGCCCAGGACCTCGTCGCGAGCTCCCAGGGCCCCAGCAGCGCGCATTGGCTCGGCACCGATCAGCTCGGCCGCGACATCCTGTCTCGCCTCATGGTGGGCAGCCGCACCGGCATCATCGGGCCGGCCATCGTCGCGATCTGCGCCACGATCATCGGCACCCTGCTCGGTCTGTGGAGCGGCTCCTCCGGTGGGCTCACCGACACGGTCACGATGCGCTCGATCGACTTCGTCTACGCCATCCCGCCCCTGCTGGTGGCCATCGTCCTGGTGGGCATGCTAGGCGGCGGCTACTGGCTCGCCGTCGCCGTCCTCATCGTGCTGTCGGCACCCGCCGACGTCCGAATCGTGCGCGCCGCGGTCATGGCACAGCGCGAGCTCCCCTACATCGCTGCGGCGCGCACGCTGGGACTGAGCAACACGCGCATTGCCTTCCGGCACATCCTGCCAAATGTCGCGCCAACCCTCGCCGCCAACGCACTCCTGCAATTCGTGGTCGCCCTCATCGCTCTCTCCGGCCTAGCCTTCCTCGGCATCGGAGTGAGTGCGGGCACTCCCGACTGGGGGCTGATGATCGCGGAGAATCGCAGCATCCTCGACCTCAATCCATGGGCGGTCATCGCCCCGGCGCTGTGCATTACGGCGCTCGCCGTCTCTGTCGCCGTGCTCGGCGATCGCATCTTCGACGTCGCCACGGCCCGCGGGACAGCTCGATGACCGCGAGCACACCGCCGGCACTCGAGGTCGAGCATCTGTCGATCACGTGCGGTGGACGGCTCCTGGTCAACTCCATATCCCTGCATGTCGACCGCGGGGAGTCGCTTGCGATCGTTGGCGAGAGCGGCTCGGGCAAGTCGCTGACCGCCCGCGCGATTGCCGGGCTGCTGCCCAGTGGCCTGGAGTCGACCGGCAGCATCCGCGTCGAGGGTCGGGCACATGCGGGCACCCGGAGCGCCGGGCCTCGCGTCGGGCTGCTCATGCAGGACCCCTTCACGATGCTCAACCCGACGATGACGGCGGGAGACCACATCGCCGAGACGCTCCGCGCCGCGGGAGTGCCCCGAGGCGAGATTTCCGGTGAGGTGCAGCGGCGACTGGGCGAGGTCGGCATCACCGACCCCGGCGTCGCCAAGCGCTACCCCTTCGAGCTGTCCGGCGGGATGAGCCAGCGCGTCGCCCTGGCGTCGGCCCTGGCGATCGACCCCGTCATCCTGCTCGCAGATGAGCCCACGACCGCGCTGGATGCGACGACCCAGGCCGATGTGCTCGAGCTGCTGCGGTCGATCCAGCGGGACCGCGGCATGTCACTCGTCTTCATCACCCACGACCTGCGCGTTGCCTTCGATCTATGCGACCGCGTCCTAGTCATGTACGCGGGTACGATCATGGAGAAGTCCCCCGCGGCAGCCATGCGCGATGAACCGCTGCATCCTTACACGATCGGCCTGCTCTCCTCGATCCCCTCCACCGAGGGCTATCAGGAATCGCTGCGCGGGATCCCCGGCTCCGTGCCTGCGACGCACACCGTCACCGACCAGTGTTCCTTCGCTGCACGCTGCGACCATCGGATTGACGCATGCCTGGAGTCCGCGCCTGCACTCCGGGAGGTGGAGCCGCGACGGTGGGCCGCCTGTATCCGCATCGGCAACCTCTCCGCTGCCGACACACCGATCCGAGTGCACACCCCCCGGGTCGCGAGCGAGGACGCCCGCCACACCGTGCTCTCCGTACGCGATCTGTCCAAGTCATACCGCCTCGCAGGCAGCTCCCACCCGGCTCTCGGCGGGGTGTCGTTCGACCTGCGCCAAGGAGAGGCCCTCGGCATCGTGGGCGAGAGCGGGTCCGGCAAGACCACCATCGCCCGATGCATCCTCGGTCTCACCACACCCAGTTCCGGCACGATCGACTTCGCCGGTGTCGGCGATATCTCCGGACGACCTAACGCAGCGCAGCGCCGACAACGCGCGCAGGCCGTGCAGTGCGTCTTCCAGGATCCCTACAGCACGCTCAATCCCATGCTGTCGATCGGCACCACGCTGGCCGAGGCACTCGGTCAGCGTGACAGACCGCTCACCGACAGGGACGGCGAGGTGGGGGCGCTCCTCGAGCGCGTCGGCCTGCCCGCGAGCATGGCAAAGCGCCGCCCTGCGTCGCTGAGCGGTGGCCAGCGCCAGCGCGTCGCCATCGCCCGCGCCCTCGCCGTCGAGCCTCGGGTGCTGCTGTGCGACGAGCCCGTAGCCGCACTCGATGTCTCCGTGCAGGCGCAGATCCTCGAACTCCTCCGTGACGTCAACCGCAAGGAAGGCACAAGCCTGCTCTTCATCACCCACGACCTCGGTGTCGTGCGCCAGGTAACGGAGAACGTGCTCGTCCTCTACCGGGGCGCGGTGGTGGAAACCGGACCCACGGATGCGGTCCTCGACGATCCGCAGGATGGCTACACACGACGACTCGTGGCCGCCATGCCCTCGACCCAGACGCGACAGGAGATCTGACGATGCAGGCCCAGGAGATGAAGCTTCCCCTCGTGCCCGAACTCGGCACCACCTGGTGCCGTGTCGTGTCCGGCGACCAGGAACTCACCCCGCTCGTCCTGCTCCATGGCGGCCCCGGCTACAACTCCGAGTATCTCCGCCGATTCGAGGCCTTCGCTCGCACCGGACGGACGGTCATCCGCTACGACCAGATCGGCAGCGGACGATCGACCATCGCCGATGAGCTTTATGTCCCCGGCACCTTCACGGTCGATCTCTTCCGCACTGAGCTCAGTCGACTACGCGAGCACCTCGGTCTCGACGAGGTGATCCTCGTCGGCCAGTCCTGGGGCGTCATGCTCGCTCTGGAGCATGTCCTCGCCGGTGCCGACGGCGTGCG
>JAULZJ010000168.1:0-5167 GCA_032117435.1 Candidatus Nanopelagicales bacterium
GATCTCGGGTGGTGGCTTCACCTGGCAGCGCAAGACCGGCAAGCGCGTCACTGTGTACGTCACGAACGACGACGGTGCAGTGAAGTCGAACCGCGTCACTATCCAGGCCAACTGAGCAAGACTGGCCAGTTGCTAGACAGTGATTGACAGTTGGGCCCGGGGTCTCGACCCCGGGCCCAACTGCATTGGGGAGCAAGGGCGATCGAGGAGGCACCGTGATGACACCAACCGAGCGGCTACTGACACCCGGTGAAGTGGCCGCGCTCTTCCGCGTGGACCCCAAGACGGTCACGCGCTGGGCGCAGGAGGGCAAGCTCTCGGCCATCCGCACCCTGGGTGGACATCGCCGCTTCAGGGCCGAAGAGGTGTACGCGCTCCTAGCGGAATGACCACGCGAGTGCGACGGAACCGCTGACACTGAGCACCAGCACGATCTGCAAGGCGGTCACGGACTGACGCACCGTCAGGCCACGCTCCATGAGCAGGTGGGACAGGTGATCGCGCCCCGGGGTGAAGGGATGCTTCCCCGACAGCACCCGCCGGATGACGACGAAGGTCGTATCGACAATGGGCACGAAGACCAGCAGCACCGGGATCAGCGCACTCCACGGCAGCGCGATGCCGACAGGTCGAAGCCGCAGGGTGACGATCGCGAGCAGGAAGCCGAGGAAGTAGGCACCTGCGTCACCGAGGTAGACCGTCGCCGGATGCCAGTTGTGCCAGAGGAAGCCTGCGGCCGTCCCCGCGAGTGCGAAGGCCAGGGCGCCGACGAAGAACTGCCCGTAGAGCACCGCCACGATCCCGGTGCCGAGCGCAGCCACGAGCGTGGTCGACGCGGCTAAACCATCGGAATTGTCCAGCAGGTTCATGGCGTTGGTCAGGCCGACGATCCACAGGACCGTGATGACTGCGTCGAGCCAGTCGATTCCGAAGAATCCCACCTGCGTGCCCGTGAACCACACGAGCAGGGCGAGCACTGTCTGTGCGATCAGGCGGACCCACGGATTGAGGGCGCGCACGTCATCGATGAAGCCCAATCCCGCGACAATCAACGCAGGGAGCAGGACCGAGGCGAGCAGCTGGAATGCCGTGATCTCCCCCGAGACTCCGACCGCGCCAAGGAAGACCAGGGTGAAGGCCATCGCCACCGCGATGCCGCCGAGTTTGGGGATCGGACGGTCCTGGGTCTTGCGTCCACCATCCGGGCCGTCGGTTAATCCGGACCAGTGCGCGAGCCAAATCGAGATCTGGACGAAGAGCGCCGAGAGGATGCCGGAGCCGACGAAGGCGGCGACGTAGAGCCAGGGGCTCATCGCGCGGAGATGTCCGCCGCGACGTCGGCGATGATCTGGTTGAGGTCGCGAGTTGGCTGCCAGCCGATGAGGCCACGCACCTTGGCGGTATCGGGCACGCGCCGCGGCATGTCCTCGAAGCCTTCTTCGTAGGCATCGTCGTAGGAGACCTTGATGATCGGACTGGAGGAGTCGAGGCGGTCGATCACCCTCACGGCGAGGTCGGCAATGGAGATCTCCTCCTGTGAGCCGACGTTGAAGACCTGACCCTCGGCCTCGCGCGAGTCCATGAGGCCGAGCAAGGCTTGCACGACGTCGGCGACGTGGCAGAAGCAGCGGCGCTGGGTGCCGTCACCGTAGACGGTGATGGGCTGGCCCTTGAGTGCCTGCTCGACGAAGCGCGGGATGACCATGCCGTAGTAGCCGACCTGGCGCGGGCCGACGGTGTTGAAGAGCCGCACGATCACCGCGGGCAGACCCTTCTCCTTCCAGTAGGAGTAGGCGAGCACCTCCTCGATCGCCTTGGCCTCGCTGTAGGACCAGCGGGTCTTGAGCGGTGAACCGAGGATGCGGTCGTCCTCCTCGCTGAGCAGGTCGGACTCGTTCTTGCCGTAGATCTCCGACGTCGAGGTGACGAGCACCTTGCGGCCGTACTTGTGGCACTTCTCGAGCACGATCTCCGACCCGCGGATGTTGGTCGCGAGTGACTCCAGGGGCCGGCCCACGATGAGCTCGACGCCCACGGCGGCGGCGAGGTGGAGCACGACGTCGGCGCGACGGACGGCGTCATCGACAAGTGCTTCGTTGAGGATGGAGCCGAGGACGAACTCGAAGCTGGGGTCTCCGATGTGGTCGCGGATGTTGTCGTGGCGGCCGGTCGACAGATCATCGAGGACCATGACCTGGTCGCCCCGGGCCAGCAGGGCATCGGTGAGGTGGGACCCCACGAAGCCGGCTCCCCCGGTGATGAGCACGCGCATGGGGAGAGCCTAGGGGGTTGGGGGCGTTCCTGGACGCTGGAGGGAGGCGGTGAGGCGGGGAATCTCCTGCTCGGCGATCGACCACACCTGGCCCGGGTCGACCCGCTGATAGTGGTGAGCGAGCAGGATCCTCAGGCGGGTGATGTCACGCCATGGGACATCGGCATACCTGCGCTGAGTGGCCTCGGAGAGTGCGCCCGCTGCCTCGCCCACGATCTCGAGAAGTCGCTCGGCCGCCCGGGTCAGGACCCACGCAGGAATGTCAGCGTCGGCCCTCATGTCGATCAACTGCGACAACTCCTGGCATGCATCGACGATGTCGGCGATCCGTTGCTCGTCTGGCCTCGTCATACCGGTCGGGCCTCTTGGAGGATATGGGTGTCGCGGTCCTTGAGGCCGCCTCGCGACACCACGTCCACGCGGCACCCGAGCAGCTCCTTCAACTCATCGGTGATGTGCATGAGGTCGAAGAGGGAGCTCCCCGGCTCGAAGTCGACGAGGAAGTCGAGATCGCTGCCGGGTCGTGCATCACCCCGGGCGACGGAGCCGAAGATGTAGATGGCGCGGCCGTGATGGCGGGCCGCAATCTGGCGGATGTCTTCACGATGCTGCTCGAAGAGGCGCTCGATGGGGCTCGTGGCCCGCTCACCCGCGCGAGCGCCCGTGGAGGACTCAAGGGCTTCACGCACCTGGGCCAGGTCGAATCGGTAGTGGCCTCCGGGTGTGACTCGAGCCGGGAGGCGACCCTCACGGGCGTAGCGCTGCAAGGCTGCAGGTGACAGGTGGATGTCGACGTCGGCGAGGGCACCCGCAAGGGCTCCCGACGACAGCCACGTGGTGGAATCGGTGGGCACCTGATGATGATATCAACGATATGAACGATATGACGCCCTACGGCGCCGTGGCCCGATACTCCTCATAGGTGGACGCGATCCCCTCACGCAGGCCGATCGCGGGCTCCCAGCCCAGGGACTTCATGCGGGTGACGTCGAGGAGCTTCCGTGGCGTGCCGTCGGGCTTAGAGGCATCCCATTCCACGGCACCGGAGTAGCCGACGACATCGGCGATCAGGCTCGCGAGCTCGGCGATCGTGACGTCCTCGCCCACTCCGACATTGACGTGCTCGGGGTCGTCGTACACATCGAGCAGGCGCAGGCACGCGGCCGCCAGGTCATCGACGTGCAGGAATTCCCGCCGGGGCGACCCTGTGCCCCACAGCGTCACTGACGGAGCGCCGCTCTCCTTCGCCTCGTGGAAGCGGCGGATGAGCGCGGCCAGCACATGCGAGGTCTCCAGATCGAAGTTGTCGCCAGGGCCATAGAGATTGGTCGGCATCGCCGAGATCCAGTGCCGCCCGTATTCGCCCCGATAGGACTGCACGCCGATGATCCCCGAGATCTTGGCGATGGCGTAAGCGTCGTTGGTCGACT
The DNA here is from genome assembly GCA_032117435.1 of Candidatus Nanopelagicales bacterium. Lineage (GTDB taxonomy): Bacteria > Actinomycetota > Actinomycetes > S36-B12 > S36-B12 > Mxb001. The sequence continues at coordinate 3,703 of JAULZJ010000168.1, forward strand.
CCAGCGGACCGGTAAGCAGCGCGGACTCAGGGATCGGCTGCGGCGCCATCTTGGGATAGATGCACGACGACCCGAGGAAGAGGAGCCGATCCACGTCTGCCGCATGTGCGGCTTCGAAGAGGTTGGTCTGGATGCGCAGGTTGTCGGCGAGGAATTCGACGGGGTACGTCGAGTTGGCCATGATGCCGCCGACCTTGGCGGCGGCCACGACGACGGCATCCGGCTTCGCCGAGACCACAGCGTCCATAGCAGCGTCGCGGTCGGTGAGGTCGACCTCGGAAGAGGACCAGCCCACCAGGTCGGTGTATCCCGCGCCCTCAAGCGCTCGCCACACGGCTGAGCCCACCATGCCGCGATGGCCGGCGACATAGACCCGGGCGTCGGGGGAGATCATGCCCACGCCCCAAACCTAGTGCAGCGGGCTAGAGCAGCGATCGATCCACGGCCCAGCGCATGGGCTGACCGGTCACCTCACCGATGAGGTCGAAGTCCGCGTCGCAGTGGATCACCGTGAGTCCGAGTCGCTCCGCGCAAGCGGCAACGAGGAGATCGGGTATGCCAACGCCCCGATGCCGCGCTCCCTCGGCCAGCAAGGATTGAACCGACCATGCCCTGTCGAAGTCGCTGCCCTGCATCCGAACTCGTGGAATGAGATCGAAGACCTCCCCCAGCGCAGCGTGCTCGTCTCGATTGCGGGCAGCGATCCCCATCTCAAGCCACGTCACCTCGCAGCACGCAACCCTGCCTTCTTCGATGGGATCCCGCAGGGCGGCCTGAACGAGTGCGTGGTGGGGGAATCGGGCGAGGGCACTCGTGTCGACCAACGAGTCAGGGCTCGCGTCGCCAGGCACGATCTCGAATGCCGTCATCCCAGGGTTCGTTGCGCTGCCCCCAGGCGACGAGTGCAGCCGCAGCCCGTCGCCGCTCCTGGCCGGCCAGGACTTCGCGCAACGCAGCGTTGACAGTGTCCTTCTTGGTCGACGTGCCGAGCACCTCGCGGGCAGCGTCCAGGAGCGCGTCGTCGATGTCGATGAGCGTTTTCGCCATACCGGGCCACCTCCCTGCGTATATCCAAAATAGAGAACCTGTGTATCCCAGGGTGGTCGCGTGTGTCAATCACCCTTCCAGCAGTCCGCGCAGGCAGGGGCAACCCAAGGTCACGCCGCAGGCCTGTGGACGATTTATGCGAGGGGCGCCGATGGATACGGCCTCCTGAGACAGCCCCTAGGCTCGCCCCCATGTCGCAGAAGGTCGCGCTCATCACGGGGATCACCGGGCAGGACGGCTCCTACCTCGCGGAGCAGTTGCTCGACAAGGGCTACGTCGTCCACGGCCTCATCCGGCGCGCGTCGACCTTCAACACCGACCGCATCGAGCACCTCTACAAGGACCCGCACGATCCCGAGGCGCGACTGTTCCTGCACTATGGCGACCTCACCGACGGCTCGCGGCTGGTGACACTGCT
>JAULZJ010000169.1:0-17154 GCA_032117435.1 Candidatus Nanopelagicales bacterium
TTGCCCGGGATGCGCTGACGTCCGACCACCCCGCGCTCGAGCGCATCGCTGAGATCCGCTCGCTCGCGCAAGAGTCCGATGACATCGTCGAGATCACGTGCGTACGCCTCGAGGACATCGGCGACCGAATCCGCGTTGGAGGCGAGGATGGCACGCCATAGTCCGGGGTCCGAGGCCGCGATTCGCGTCATATCGCGCAGGCCCTGACCGGACACGGCGACGGCATCCGAATCCGCATCCAGCAGACGCCCTGCCAGGAGCGACGACAGGACCAGGGGGGCATGGGAGGTGAGCGCGACGGCCTGATCGTGCTCCTCCGGCGACATCGTCACGGGCACTGCTCCGCAGGTGAGGACGAGGTCGCGCACCTCCGCGACCCGGGCCGGATCGCTCTGCGGCAGTGGGGTCAGCACCCAGACGCGATCGTCGAAGAGGTCATGCCGAGCGGCGGCAGCGCCAGCGGTCTCCCGGCCGGCCATGGGGTGGCCACCCACGATCCGCGAGGGATCCGCACCGCGCGAGACGGCATCTCCCAGCGGTGCTGCCTTGACGGAGGTCACGTCGGTGATCGTGGCCCTCGTCGACCCGGAGAGCCCGGCGATCACGGCACCCGCTGCATCGGGTGGCACGGCGACGACAACGACCCGGGGATCACCGAGGATGGGATCCCAGCGCTCCCCCGCACCGCGCGCCATGGCCTCGGCGAGCGATGCCGGATCGATGTCATCGAGCCACACGGTGACACCCGCCCGACCCAGTGCGAGCCCGACCGACGCCCCCAGGAGCCCACTGCCCACGACGAGAACCGGCCCCGCGATGGGCACGCTCATGTCGCGAGGTCCTGGCGGAGCACCTCGGCGCCGCGGAGGTACACGTGCTGGATCTTCGCTCGGGGCACATCGACTTCAGCGTGCGCGAGGACACGCACCACACGTGGCAGGGCGCCATGGACGTCGAGTTCCTGCGCACAGATGAGGGGGACGTCCTGCAGGCCCAGAGCACGAGCCGCGCTGGCCGGGAAGGCGCACCGCAGGTCGGGGGTAGCGGTGAAGAGGACGCTCACGAGTGCCTCTGCCGTGAGGTCATTACGCGAGAGCATCTCGGCTACCAGCTCGGTGACGGCCTCGGCCATCTCCGCCGCGTCATCCTCCTGGAGCATCGTGGCTCCGCGGATTCCCCTCATGGGCATGGGGTCACCCTAGTGACTAGAGGCCGGCGGCCGTGTAGAGGCTGTGCAGCTCCGCGCCGCTGACCACCCGGGTACGTCCGGGCCGCAACTGACCGAGCCGGATCGGGCCCATCTGCGTCCGGACGAGCTCCTCGACAGGGTGTCCCACCGCCTCCAGCAGGCGGCGGACGACGTGATTGCGCCCCTCATGCAGGGTGACCTCGACGAGCGCCTTGTTGGGCGTCGCCTCGAGGATCGCGAACGAGTCGACAGCAGCACGACCGTCCTCGAGCTCGACACCCGCGCGCAGTTGCCGTCCGATATCCCGGGGCACCGGGCCCGGCACCAGGGCGACGTAGGTCTTGGCAACACCGTGGGAGGGGTGCGTCAGATGCTGCGCGAGGACCCCGTCATTGGTGAGCAGGAGCAGGCCCTCGGTGTCGGAGTCGAGCCGGCCCACATGGAAGAGCCGCTCCGTGCGCTCGGTGACATAGTCGCCCACGCAGGGTCGGCCGAGGTCATCGGACATCGCGGTGACGACACCGCGCGGCTTGTTGAGGGCCAGGACCACGGTGTCCGGGGCGGTGGGAACGCGCTCGCCGTCCACGCGCACGACAGCGCGCCGCGGATCCACGCGCATGCCCTGCTCGCGCACGACACGCCCGTCGACCTCGACACGCCCCTGCGCGATGAGCTCCTCGCATGCGCGTCGGCTGCCGAGCCCCGCCGAGGCGAGGACCTTCTGCAGGCGCACGCCGTCGTCGGCCACTACTCGCCCGCAGCAACGGCGTCGATCACGGCATCGAGCTCGGCCAGGTCGGGAAGGTGCTCCGCAAGATCCGGAAGGTCGTCGAGGGAGGCGATGCCCAAGCGCTCGAGGAAGTAGGGCGTTGTGCGAAAGAGGATCGCCTGGCTCGACGGGTCGGTGCCGGCCTCCTCGATCAGCCCGCGGGACTGCAGGGTGCGCAGCACGCCGTCGACGTTGACACCTCGCACGGCACTGATGCGAGCGCGCGAGACAGGCTGCCGATACGCGATCACCGCCAGGGTCTCCAGCGCTGCCTGCGTGAGCTTGGCTTGCTGACCGTCGAGGACCCAGCGCTCCACCATGCCCGAGCAGGACTCGCTGGTGTAGAAGCGCCAGCCGCCCGCGACTTCACGCAGTGCGAAGCCACGCTCGGCCTCCGCATACTCGGCGGTCAGCTCGACGAGGCGCCGCGCCACCTCGTCGACAGGATGCCGCGTGGCCTCAGCCAGCTCGATCGTCGACAGGGGCTCGACGGCGACGATCAGCAGGGCTTCGAGCGCGGCACCGAGAGAGGGCGCGGGGAACTCGTCGACCTCTTCCTCCTCGACGGCGATCTCACCGGTCTCCTCGGCCGTGACGTCGGTCATCCCTCGGTCTCCTCGCTGGGCTCGCTGGGTTCAGTCTCCTCGCCGTCGATGACGAGGACCTCATCATCATGATCGTCGTACTCGTCGTGCACATCGACCTCGCCGTCGTCGCTGCCGGTCCACCGAATGGTCAGGTCTCCCAGGGGGGCCAACTGCTCGAAGGACACCGAGCCCTCGCGGAAGAGCTCCAGGAGCGCCAGGAATCGCCCGATCACCACCATCGTGGTGCCGGCATCCGCGACCAGGGACCGGAATGTGGTCGTGCGCAGACGCCGCAGGCGGCCGACGATGACAGCGGCCTGCTCGCGGACGCTGACCAGCGGCACGTGGAGGTGGCTGACGTTGACCTCGGGCTCAATCCTCGGCGTGAGGGCCTTGGCGGCCAGGGCGGCGAAGGCGTCGGGGCCGAGCCCGAAGACAACCTCGGGGAGCAGCTCGGCGAAGTGGCGATCGAGTCCGACGGTGCGGGGCACCTGTCGCGCCGCTGCAGCCATGCGCTCGGCGAAGAGCCCCGCGACCTCCTTGTAAGCGCGGTACTGCAGCAGGCGGGCGAAGAGCAGGTCGCGCGCCTCGAGGAGCGCCAGATCCTCCTCGTCCTCGACCTCCCCGCTGGGCAGGAGCCGAGCCGCCTTGAGATCCAGGAGGGTTGCTGCGACGACGAGGAACTCCGTGGTTTCGTCGAGATCCCACTCGGGACCTTGCGCGCGCAGGTGCGCGATGAACTCATCCGTGACGATGTGCAGGGCGAGCTCGGTGACTTCCAGCTTGTGCCGCGAGATGAGCTGCAGCAGCAGATCGAAGGGCCCCTCGAAGGAGCCCACCGACACGGAGAACGCCGTGCCGCCGGCAGACTCGACAGAGTCGCTGGCAGCCTCGGCTGAGCCGCGGGGCTCAATCACGGGGGTCTGCGTCACAGCGCGATGAGCTCTCGTGCCAGTTGGCGGTAGGACTCGGCTCCTGGGCTCGAGGGCGCGAAGACGGTGATGGGCTCTCCGGCCACGGTCGCATCGGGGAATTTGATGGTGCGGCTGATGACCGTGTGGAAGACCTGATCGCCGAAGGCATCGACGACACGCTCGAGGACCTCGCGGGTGTGCAGGGTGCGCGCGTCGTACATCGTGGCGAGCACACCGGTGAGCTGGAGGTTGGGATTGAGTCGCCCCTGGACCTTCGTCAATGTGTCAGTGAGAAGTTTGACACCTCGCAGTGCGAAGTACTCGCACTCGAGCGGGATGATGACGCCGTGCGCCGCCGTGAGCGCATTGATGGTCAGCAGCCCCAGCGAAGGCTGGCAGTCGATGATGATGTAGTCGTAGCGATCGATCACTCCCGCGAGACCACGCACCAGGGCATGCTCGCGAGCCACCTCGTTGACGAGGGCGACCTCCGCCGCGGAGAGATCGATGTTGCTGGGCATGAGGTCCAGGCCCGGCACACTCGTGGAGACGATGACATCGTCGGCGGTGCAGCCTTCGTCCATGAGCAGGTTGTAGACCGTGCGGTCGAGGTCGTGTGCGGGGATGCCGAGGGCGACCGATAGGGCACCCTGCGGATCGAAGTCGACGAGCAGGACCCGGCGGCCATACTGCGCCAGCGCTGCTCCCAGGCTCACCGTCGACGTGGTCTTGCCGACGCCGCCCTTCTGGTTGACCATCGCGATCACGCGTGCAGGTCCGTGGTGCTCCAGCGGGGCAGGCACGGGGAAATCGGGTACGGGCCGGCCCGTGGGACCGAGGCCGTCATCGGACATGGCCCCTCCTTCCCGCGCGGATCCCGGGAGCCTCCCGGACCGCGACATCCTCTCAGACGACCCGGGCTCGGGGGTGGCTGGTGGCGTAGACCTCGCGCAGGGTGTCCACCGTGACCCGGGTATAGATCTGGGTGGTCGTCACCGAGGCGTGCCCCAGGAGCTCTTGGACCACCCGCACGTCAGCGCCACCCTCCAGCAAATGGGTAGCGAAGCTGTGCCTCAGGGTGTGGGGGGAGACGCCGCCGCTGCCGGCGCGCTGGGCGGCCCGCGAGATCACCTCCCAGGCGCTCTGGCGACTCAGCCGGGCCCCGCGCGAGTTGAGGAAGAGCGCCGGGGTGGACCGGGTGACGAGGGCCGGGCGACCGCGCACGAGGTACGCCGACACCGCATCCGCGGCATGGGCCCCGAGGGGCAGCCGACGTTCGCGCCCGCCCTTGCCGCGCAGGAGCACGACCCGGTCCTCCAGGTCGACGTCATCGAGGTCGAGTCCGCAGGCTTCCGAGATCCGGGCTCCCAGTCCGTAGAGCACCTCCAGGAGCGCCGCATCCCGAAGGCCGATCGGCGGCTCTGCCATCCCCGCCGCCTCGATGAGCGCGACCACCCGGTCGTAGGGGATCGCCTTGGGTAGTCGTCGAGGGGCCTTCGGCGGCCGCCACGATCTGGCCGGGTCACTCGCGGTGACCCCCTCCTGCACGCAGAAGCGGTACAAGCCCCTGACCGCGATCACGCAGCGGGCGACGGATCCCGCTGCCAGCGGCGGGCTGCCCTGTGCGCCGCGTGCCAGGTCGACCGTGAAGTCCGCGAGGTCGTTGGGCCCCACCGCCCCCGCGTCCGTGATCCCCCGCGACGCGCACCAGGCCGCGTACCGGGTGAGATCCCGGCGGTACGCCGAGACCGTGTTGCGCGACAGCCCTCGTTCGACGACGAGATGGTCGAGGTAGTCCTCGACCAAGCGTGCGAGCGGCGTGGCGCTCAGGCCAGCACGTCCGCGATGTCGGCCACCGGCAGCCCGAAGGCCTCGGCGACCGCGGGATAGGTGATCTGCCCCGCATGGACATTGAGTCCGGGACGCAGGGCGGCATCCCGCTGCAGCGCCCCGCGCCACCCGTGATCGGCGATCTCCACCGCGTAGGGCAGTGTCACGTTCGTGAGCGCGTAGGTCGACGTGTGTGGCACGGCGCCAGGCATGTTGGCCACGCAGTAGAAGACGGAGTCGTGCACCGTAAACGTCGGATCGTCATGTGTCGTGGGACGCGAATCCTCGAAGCAGCCCCCCTGGTCAATCGCGATATCGACCAGGACACTGCCCTTCTTCATGCGCGACACAAGATCATTGCTCACCAGCATCGGGGCTTTGGCGCCAGGGACGAGGACCGCCCCGATGACGAGATCGGCGTCGAGGCAGGCGCGCTCGACCTCGAAGGCATTGGAGGCGACCGTCTGCATATGCCCCTGGTAGATCGCGTCCACCTGGCGCAGGCGCGCGATGTTCTTGTCGAGTAGGAGTACCTCGGCCTGCATGCCCAGCGCGATCGCCGCGGCATTCATCCCGGACACGCCCGCGCCGATGACCACCACCTTCGCGGCGTACACACCCGAGACACCGCCCATGAGCACCCCGCGCCCGCCCTGGGCTCGCTGCAGGGCATAGGCCCCCACCTGGGCCGCCATGCGGCCCGCGACCTCGGACATCGGCGCCAGGAGAGGGAGCGAACCGTCGGCCGACTCCACGGTCTCGTAGGCGATCGCGGTCGTGCCGGACTTCACCAGGGCGTCGGTGCACTCGCGCGACGCAGCGAGGTGCAGATAGGTGAAGAGGATCTGCCCCTCGCGCATCCGGTGATACTCCGCGGCGATGGGCTCCTTCACCTTGAGGATGAGGTCGGCGTAGCCCCAGACGTCGTCGGCAGTGGGCAGCATGCGTGCGCCAGCCGCGATGAACTCGTCGTCGGAGATCGAGGAACCGGCTCCTGCGCCCGCCTGCACGACGACCTCGTGACCGTGACGGCACAGCTCGAAGACCCCCGCGGGCGTGATGGCCACGCGGTACTCGCGGTTCTTGACTTCGGTGGGGACACCGACCTTCATCGCGCTGGCCTCCGTGCGCTCCGTGTCAGGCGCGACCACCACGCCCGCGCGGCCCATGGCCGCGCCACCCACTCTGCCCTATTGCAGCGGCCCGGCGGTCGTCGCATCGCCCCTCGGGAGATGCCACATCGGAACCTCCGCGGGCCTAAGAGTGATCCATCCACGATCACGGGCCGCTGCAGCCGCAAGGACCCCGGCGACGGTCGTGGGGTTGTGAAGGTCCCCGGCCAGCACGGCGGCCACGGCATCGTCGAGATCGATCCACGCCTGCGGAAGATCGGCCTCCTCGGCCTCGCCGGTATGCGGGCGACCATCCGGCAAGGCCGACAGGCCTCGCGCAAGGAAGCATCGGAATGCCTCGCTCGAACCGCCCGGAGAGTTGAAGAAATCGACGAGCACGTGCCACTCGGTGGCCGTGATGCCGGCCTCCTCGGCGAGCTCCCTGCGCGCAGTCTCCAGGGGCGGCTCGCCGGGGACATCCCTCAAACCGGCGGGCAACTCGAGGAGGTAGCCGCCTACCGGATGGCGGAACTGCCGGATAAGCAGGATGCGGTCGTGATCATCGATCGCTACGACACCCACCGCACCCGGATGCACGACGACATCCCTGACGGCGACGGTGCCGTCGGGCAGACGCACCTCGTCGCTCACCACGGACCACACGCGGCCGCGGAGGTGCTCGGTGCGTGCGATCACTTCCGAGGCGTGCGCCTCATCGCGCAGCGGGCCGGTCCACTGGCCGTCGGCCACGATCAGGAGTGAGTGTTCGCGGCCGTGGAGACTCCGGCCGCCCGTCGTTCGAGCGCAGCACGCACGAGCCCCGCGAAGAGCGGATGGGCTCGCGTCGGGCGCGAACGGAATTCCGGATGGGCCTGGGTGGAGACGTAATAGGGATGCTTCTCCGCCGGCAACTCGACGAACTCGACAAGTCGGCCGTCGGGGCTGGTGCCGGAGACGACGAGGCCGGCCTCCTCGAGCTGGGCCCGGTAGGCATTGTTGACCTCGAAGCGGTGACGATGGCGTTCGTCGACGTAGGGGAGGTCGTAGGCGCGCTGCACGACGGATCCGTCGAGGAGTTTGGCGGGGTAGAGCCCGAGCCGCATCGTGCCGCCCATGTCGCGCTCACCCGAGATGACTTCGCGCTGATCGGCCATGGTCGCCACTACCGGATGCGGGGTCGTCTCGTCGAATTCGAGGGAGTTAGCGCCCTCGAGTCCGGCGACGTTACGGGCGTACTCGATCACCATGCACTGCAGGCCGAGGCACAGTCCCAGGGTGGGGATGAGCTGCTCGCGGGCGTACCGCAAGGCCCCGAGCTTGCCCTCGATGCCGCGGACTCCGAAGCCACCGGGGACGCAGATGGCATCGACCCCGGCGAGGTGCATCGCTGCCGACTCGGGGGTGGCGCAGTCATCGCTGGTCACCCAGCGGATGCGGACCCGGCAGTCCTGATCGAAGCCACCGGCACGCAGCGCCTCCGTCACCGAGAGATAGGCGTCGGGCAGGTCGACGTACTTGCCGACGAGCGCGATCTCGACCTCATGTGCGGGATGGTGCACTCGACGCAGGAGGTCGCCCCAACTGGTCCAGTCGACATCGCGGAAGGGCAGGCCGAGCCGGCGGACGACGTAGGCATCGAGGCCCTCGGTGTGCAGCACCTTGGGGATGTCGTAGATGCTCGGCGCGTCCACGGCCGCCACCACGGCTTCCTCGTCGACATCGCACATGAGCGAAATCTTGCGCTTGATACCGGCCGGAACGGGGCGATCGGCGCGCAGCACGATGGCGTCGGGCTGGATGCCGATATTGCGCAGTTGCGCGACCGAGTGCTGGGTGGGCTTGGTCTTGAGCTCCCCCGAGGGTCCGATGTAGGGCAGGAGGGAGACGTGGAGGAAGAAGACGTTGTCGCGCCCGACCTCATGGCGGATCTGCCGGACGGCCTCAAGGAAGGGCAGCGACTCGATATCGCCGACGGTGCCGCCCACCTCGGTGATCACGACATCGATATCGGGGCCCGCCATTCGCCGGATACGCGACTTGATCTCGTTCGTGATGTGCGGGATGACCTGCACCGTGTCGCCGAGGTACTCACCGCGTCGCTCCTTGGCGATGACGGTGGAGTAGACCTGGCCGGTCGTGACATTGGCGGAGCCATGCAGATCGGCATCGAGGAAGCGCTCGTAGTGGCCGACATCGAGATCGGTCTCCGCGCCGTCGTCAGTGACGAAGACCTCACCGTGCTGGAAGGGATTCATCGTCCCGGGATCGACATTGAGGTAGGGATCCAGTTTCTGCATGGTCACGCTCAGCCCGCGCGCCTTGAGGAGATTGCCGAGACTCGATGCCGTCAGTCCCTTGCCGAGGGACGAGGCGACGCCACCTGTGACGAATACATGACGGGTATTCCCTCGCTGCTCCACGGGAGGTCAGGCTATCAGCGCCTGCTCCCCCGACTCCGGGAGCGACCCGCGGCCAACCTGCCCGCGGCGAGGGCCAGGAGCTCCTCGGCGTGGGCCGCCGCCGTGGCGGAATCCTCCTGACCACCCAGCATCCGGGCAAGCTCGCTGACCCTGTCCCCGCCCACCGCATAACAGATGCTCGCCGCCGTCACGGGCCCTGGCCGCACGACGACGTGCTGGTCCGCGAACGCCGCCACCTGGGCCAGGTGCGTGACGACGATGACCTGGGCGGTGCGTGCCAGGAGGGCCAGGCGATGACCCACCTCGATCGCGGCCTTGCCGCCGACACCGGCGTCGACCTCGTCGAAGACGAACGTCGGCACCGGGTCGAGCCCCGCGAAGACGACCTCCAGAGCCAGCATGACCCGCGAGCGCTCGCCCCCCGATGCACTCTTCGCGAGTGGCCTTCCCTCGGGCGCATCCCGTGTGACGAGGAGGAACGCGATGTCATCCACCCCATGGCGATCGGCTCCGCACGAGCGGCCGTCGACCTCGAGGTCGATGTCGGAGCCACCGGGCTCCCTCCGGCGCACATCGACGACAAGGCGCGTTGACCCCATCGCGAGGGCGGCCAGCTCCTCGCTCACCGCGCTCGCGAGACGCTCGGCCGCCACGGCCCGCGCCCGCGAGAGGTCACCCGCATGCTTCCCGCACTCGGAGCGAAGCGCGGCGACCCGCGCATCGAGCGCAGCCACGAGTCCGGCGTCATCACCGAGTGCCTCGAGGCGGACGGCTGCCGCCTCCCGCCAGGCTGCCGGATCGCCGATGAACTCGGGCCAGGCACCGGCCCGCTCCAGCCTGCGCCGCAGGTCGCCCAGGGCGCCGCGCCGCCCCTCGACGGCGTCGAGCCGCCCTGGATCCGCGTCGAGTCCCTCGAGGTAGCGGGAGAGATCCGAGGCGAGGTCGACCGACTCGGCCGAGAGTCGCTCGGCCTGCGCGCGAATGGCGTCGAGCGAGGGATCGCGCTCCGCGGCGCGCGACAGCGCTGCGGATGCGGTCGCGAGCGCGGCAATCGCCGAGCCCTCATCGGCTGCAAGCGCCTCCCGCGCCGACAGGACCCATCGCATGATCTCGTCGACATGTGCGAGGCGCCCCGCCTCCGCGCGCAGGGCATCTTCCTCTCCGAGGACGGGCGCGACGCGGTCAATGGCATCGATCGAGTCGCGCAGGACGGCGGCCTCGCTGGCCCGATCCTGCGCATGGGCCAGGACCTCGGCGCGCTCCCAGAGCACTTCGACCAACTCGTCGTAGATGCGACGAAACTCCTGGCGCGCGCTCTCGACTTCCGGACCGCCGAACCTATCGAGCGCCGCGCGCTGCTGGGAGGGACGCAGCAGTCGATGCTGATCGTCCTGGCCGTGGACCACGACGAGCCGCGCCCCGAGCTCGGCCAGAGTCGCCGCGGGCACCGTCCGGCCACCGAGGTGGGCACGGGACCGCCCGGCGACCGCCACGGAGCGGGTGAGCACGACACTGCCGTCCTCGTCCACATCACCCCCCGCGTCGGCTACGAGATCTGCGACCGCCGGATCATCGACGTGGAAGCGGGCCTCGACCACGGCCGAGTCGTGCCCTGCGCGCACCAGGCCCGAGTCGGATGCTCCCCCGAGCACGAGCGCGAGACCCGTGAGGACCATCGTCTTGCCCGAGCCGGTCTCGCCCGTGATCACGGTGAGTCCGGGACCCCACTCCCATTCGGCCGCGTCGATCACGCCCACGCCGCGGATGCTCAACTCGACGAGCCCCCGGAGGGGCCGAGCCTGTCGCGCTCCCCTGCTCACCGGCGACCTCGCCACCCGTCGACGGGAAGGCTGAACTTCGCCACGAGCCGGTCGGTGAACGGTGCCTGCGACAGTCGCGCGAGCCGCACGGGCTGCGTCGAACGGCGTACCTCCACCCGGGCACGCGGCGGCAGGTCGATAGCGCGGCGCCCGTCAGCCCACATCACCGCCGCCGAGGACTCATCGGGCAACTCGAGGGCGATCACGCTCCTGGGCGACACGACTAAGGGGCGCGCGAAGAGTGCATGGGCGCTGATGGGCACGACCAGCAGCGCCTCGACCTCGGGCCAGACGACTGGACCACCAGCGGAGAAGGCATAGGCCGTCGAGCCCGTGGGAGTTGCGCAGACGACGCCGTCGCAGCCCCACCGCGAGAGCGGGCGGGCGTCGATCTCCACGAGCACATCCACCATGCGCTCGCGCGCGGCCTTCTCCAGGCTTACCTCGTTGAGGGCCCAGGTGCGGTGGACAATGGCACCGCCCACGAGCACGGAGACATCCAGGGCGGTGCGCTCCTCCACGTGCCACTGGCGGTCGACGATGGCGCGCACGACATCGTCCACGGCCTCGCGCTCGGCCTCGGCGAGGAATCCGACATGGCCGAGATTGACCCCGAGGAGGGGCGCATCGCCATGGCGGGCGCGCTCGGCGCCGCGCAGGATGGTGCCGTCGCCGCCGAGCACCACGACGAGTTCCGCTCCGTCACCGGCTTCCTCGTCTGCGGGCACCACCGTCCAGTCCACATCTCGGGGGGCGCCGAGGCCGTCGTCCTCGCAAACACGCACCACGATGCCGGAGGCTCGCAGGGCTCGTGCGACCTCGACCGCGAGATCGTGCACATCGGGCCGCGAGGCATGCGTGACGAGCAGCACAGCCCGTTGCTCAACCGTCATGACCCGCCTCCACGACCTGCCGGATCCGCTCCGGATCCGGTGCTCCAGCATCGCGGCGAAGCCAGAGGAAGAACTCGACATTGCCACTGGGCCCGGGCAGGGGGCTCGCCGCAACGCCGCGAGTGCCCCAGCCGAGCTCATGTGCCGCATCGGCGATCCTACGGACAGCCTCGGCTCGCTGCCCGGCGTCACGCACAACCCCCCCTGCACCGACGGCTTCACGACCGACCTCGAATTGCGGCTTGACCATGGGCACGAGATCAGCTCCCTCGGCGGCGCAGGCGCTCAAGGCTGGGAGGACGAGGCGAAGGGAGATGAAGGACAGGTCCGCCACGATGACCTCGGGAGCGTAGGGCAGGTCGTCCGGCTGCATGAGTCGCACATTGGTCCGATCGAGGACGGTGACACGCTCATCCGTGCGCAGTCGCCAGTCCAGGAGGCCGTAGCCGACATCGACGCAGGTCACCCGTCGCGCGCCGCGTCGCAGCAGCACGTCCGTGAAGCCACCGGTCGATGCACCGGCGTCGAGGCAGAGTCGCTCCTCGATATCTGGGCCGCCCATCCGATCAAGTGCGCCGGCGAGCTTCCATGCACCACGCGAGGCATAGCCGGGATCGTCCTCGTCGGTCTCGACAAGCACCGCTGCAGCATCGTCGACCATCGTGGCCGGCTTGGCAGCGACCTGACCACTGACGCGCACGCGCCCTGCGGCCACGAGATCGCGCGCCTGCTCCCTCGAGCGCGCAAGGCCGCGACGCACCAACTCCGCGTCCAGGCGGCGACGGGTCAGGAGTCGGCTCCTGGGGCGGGAGCCGACGTGGCATCCCCGAGCGCGGCACTGAGGCGCGCGTGGATGTCGGTGAAGACCTCCGCGTGCTCCTCGATGGACATCTGATCGAGTTCCTGCAAGCGCTCGAGTGCCGCATCGACCCGGGCATCCCCGGAGGGTCGGACAGGCACCGAGATCGGCAGGCCCTGCTGCACGGCGTGCTCATCCGACGGCATCATCACGCGTCCTTCTTACCGTTGGGCTTCTTGCCGTTGCGCTTCTTGCCGTTGTGCTCCTTGCCGGTGTGCTTCTGGCCCGACTCCTTGCCGCCTTGCGCGTCTGACATTCCCCGGAGGCGCTCGTCCAGGGCACCCACCTGCTGCTCGAGGCGGCCAACTTCGCGTCGCAGACTGGCGACCTCATCCTCGCGCGCGAAGCCGAGACGTCGCACGATGCGGTCGACCTCCTCGCGCACGAGGCCACGAATCTGGTCGGGTGCGATCAGCGCAGCCACCTGCCCGCCCTGGTCGACTCCGGTCCAGTCCTTGACGGTGTCGCCGACGGTATCGCCGAGGACCTCGCCACCCTGGGTCCACAGTCCCTGCGCGAGCTCGGCGGCCTTGGCGGCGGATACCCCGAGGATCCCGGAGGCGAGTGCAAGATAGGGCCGCACGCTCGCCATCGGGTCGTCGGCTGGCACGCCGTGGTCCGCGGGATCGCCCTGGGATGACTGGGTCATGACTCCACGGTACGCCGTACCCGCTCCAGGATCTCCGCCGCGCCGTCCACGCGGGGCTGGTGCACCTGGGCCCACGCCGCTGCGCAGCCGCACTGCAGGGCGGCGAGCCAGTCGTCCCCGCACTCCAGTCGCAGTTCCCCACCGTCGACCCACGCCGCCGCGCCCGGGAGTCGCCAGGTATCCCCATCGCGGTGCGGGCTCTCGGGGCCTGACGTCGGCGCCGGGCGGCGGGTGAGCGCGCGGAGGTCGCCACCGACGTACTCGGGGCGCTCGCCCGGCAAAGCACCGAGGGCGGCAGCCACGTCGGCGATCCCGGTGAGCACGAGGAGCGAGGCAACGCCCGTGCGCGCCGCCCCGGCGATATCGGTGTCGAGGCGGTCACCGACCACGAGTGGCCGGTGCGCCCCGGTGCGCGTGATCGACGCCTGCATCAACGCGGGGTGCGGCTTGCCCGCAATGCCATCGGGCGCGCGGCCGGCGGCGGCCTGGACAGCGCGGGCCAGGCTTCCATTGCCGGGCACCTGCCCCTCGGGCATCGGCAGGGTGATGTCGGGGTTCGTGAGCATCCACACGGCGCCGCGCTGCACGGCAAGCGCCGCGGCCGCCAGATCGGGCCACGCCACATCGCGGCCGAAGCCCTGCAGCACCGCGGCGACGTCGAGTGCCTGCTCATCCCCCGCCCGCACGGGCCTGAGGCCACTTCGCTCCAGGGCGAGGGCCACACCGGATCCACCGATGGCCAGCACGGGTGCACGGGCAGGCAGTCGCGCGGCGAGGACGTCGGCGCCCGCCTGCGCCGAGGTGACGACCTCCTCGGCTGTCGCGGGAATGCCCAGGTCGGCGAGGTGGTCTGCGACGACCTCTGGTGGTCGTCCGGCATTGTTGGTGACGAAGGCAAGGCGCATCCCCGCTGCCCTGGCTGCCGCCAGTGCGGACACGGCTCCCGGCACCGCGTGGTCTCCGATATAGACGACCCCGTCGAGGTCGAGGAGTGCGACATCATGACGGTTCGCGAGGGTCGTGGTCATCGCAGCATGGCCCGGGTTGCTCTCAATGCAATCAGCGCGCCGTGTCGACGGGCCCGGTTAACGGCAGACCTGCCTCACGGCGTGCTCGGATCGTGGCCTTCACCTGGGTGAGGGCCCTGGCATACTCGGCGCGATCGGGTCGCATGAC
The DNA here is from genome assembly GCA_032117435.1 of Candidatus Nanopelagicales bacterium. GTDB lineage: Bacteria > Actinomycetota > Actinomycetes > S36-B12 > S36-B12 > Mxb001. The sequence goes on from JAULZJ010000169.1 coordinate 14,219, forward strand.
ACACGCCATGGCGAGGTGATCCCGTGACTGCGGGAAGTCCTGGAGGCGCCACAGGCTCAACCCCGCGCCATAGTGCGCGTAGTCATCGGCGGGAGCCGCTTCGAGGCAGGCCAAGAAGGCCACCGCTGCCTCGTCGTAGTGCCCGGCGTCGAAGAGCGCGCGTGCGCGAATTTCGCGAGCCGACTGCGATGCGGGATCCTCCTGGAGCACGCGCTCGATGAGGACCAGGCTGGCGGCGGCGTCGCCGCTCGCCAGGAGCTCATCCGCTCGACGGAACCAGTCGTAGACGCTTCCGCTCGGCGCACCCTGGGCTGTCACCGCACCATGGTGCCACGCTCACGCCACGGAAGGGGAACGGCGCACATCCCGGGCAACGACCTCGGTGCGGGAGGCCAGTGCCCCACCGGCCCTCCAGAAGCGGCGCTGCAGCCAGCCCTCGACCTCGATCACGTCCCCATCACTGCAAGCGAGCAACCGTCGACGCGCCGACGCGGTCCAGGCAATGCACTCGAGGGCATCGACCCGGACCCGACCGGCGGGACCTCGCTGACGCGCTGGCCGATCCACGACGATGCGGAAGGTGACTGCTTCGTCGCCGCTGGGCAGTGTCACGGCGGTGGCCCCCGAGAGCCGACCGCGCAGATGGACGCGGCTGTGGGTCGGGTCTGCCGCTGGCTCGGGACGGGATGGGCTGGGCATGGGTCCTCCTGCCAAGGTCGATGCGCTCGGGAGAGCGCTGAAGCGCCCGGGAGAGCAATGGATCGGCCCACCATGCGCTGGGGAGGGCGACACCTGGGTAGCGTCGGGCCTGTTGTGGATGCGTCGGCGAGGAGGTGCCTGTGGATGGCGTGACCGATCTGGGCGGGGACGTCTTCGAGATCGACACCCTGATGGGGGGTCATGCCGGCATCACGGCGGGCTACCTCATCCGTTCCGATCGACCCTGCCTGGTCGAGACCGGGACCGCCCTGTCCGCCCCCACGGTCATGCAGCGCCTCGCCGACCTCGGCATCGGACCCCAGGACCTCGCGACCGTCGTCGTGACGCACATCCACCTTGACCATGCGGGGGGTGTCGGGGACATCGCCGCTGCCTTCCCGAGTGCCGAGGTGGTCGTGCACGAACGCGGCGCACGGCACCTCGTCGATCCGGCCAAGCTGGTCGCCAGTGCGCATCGCGTCTTCGGAACCGTGATGGATGAGCTCTTCGGGGACCTGAAGCCGACCGAGGCCGAGCGGGTGGTGGCTCTCGGCGATGTGGGGACGATCGACCTGGGAGGTGGGCGCAGGCTCGAGGCCTTCCACGCACCGGGGCATGCATCGCATCACGTGGGCCTGCTCGACCCCAGCACCGGAGACCTCTACACGGGAGACGCTGCCGGCGTGTACGTGCCCGAGGCCGATGAGTTGCGGCCCGCTACCCCTCCACCGGACTTCGACCTCGATCTCGCCCTCGCTTCGATGGGACGCATGCGCCAGGTCGCCCCATCCCGCCTACTCTTCGCGCACTATGGCCCGGTTACGGCCGTGGAGTCGGCACTCGATCGTTCCGAGGAAGTCCTCTCCAGGTGGGTGGAGATGGTCCGGGAGGCGCGTGCGCTCCACATGGACCTCGATCACGCGGTCGCCATGGTGCGCGAGCGCACTCCCATCACCTTCGCCAGCGAGACAACGCGTGCGGAGCGGGAAGCGACGTGGGAGTTCTTGTCCTCCACCGCGGCGAATGTCGCGGGGATAAGCAGGTGGCTGGATCAGACGGAAGGACCCGGCTCGACTTCTGGCGATGCGGCATCCGTCGGGCGCTGATCCGCGTCGATCCCATCCTCCCAGGAGTCCTCGAAGACAATCCCGTCCATCTCCGCGAGGCGCTCCTCGGCATCGGTGACGCCGTCCGCATCAGCCTGGGCCGCGCGCTCGAACCATGTGCGCGCCTCGTCCCCACGCCCAAGCTCGAGCAGCGTGTCGGCGTAGGCGTAGCGTAACCGGGGCAGCCACTCCTCGGTCCTGCGCGAACTCAGGGCCGGGACCTGCAGCAGGAGAAGCGCCGCCTCAGGCTGGCCAAGGTCGCGACGGGCGCCTGCTGCGACGATCCGCGCCTCCACCCTCGAGGCGTCCGACAGGTCAACTTCTGGCACCGAATCCAGCAGCTCGAGTGCCTTGCGCGGCCGATCGAGCCCGCGCTCGCAATCCGCCATCACCGGCACGTAATCCTGATCGCCCGTCATGCGCCGCACGGCCCTCAGTTCTGAAAGAGCGGTGGCGTAGTCGCCTGCCGAGTAGGCAGCGATCCCCAGCGCCTCGCGCACCACCGAGACACGCCCCGCGAGGCGCTTGGCCTCCCCCGCGTAGGCAAGCGCAAGTTCGGGATCCTCCGACTCGAGCGCGCGAGATGCCGCCACCAGCAGTCGCGCCACGGTAAGGGCGAGCTCCTCGGGAAGAGTCCGCAGTTCCGCAGCTACGCGCCGATCGATCTCCTTGCCGGTGATGTCATCGGGAACGCGCGGCCTATCGCTGCGCGGCTTATCGCTGCGCGGCTTATCGCTGCGCGGCTTATCGCTGCGCGGCTTATCGCTGCGCGGCTTATCGCTGCGCGGCTTTCCCGCGCTGGATTTGCCCTGGGGCCGCTTGCCTCGTTGATCAGTCGGGCGGTTGGGACGCCCCTGTCGGGGAGCACGCGCAGCACCCTTCTCCGTCGCTCCCACGGGGTCATCCTGTCACGTCGGCCGAGGGTGGTTGTCGCGCAGGCACGTATACGTGGGCGAGGGCATCGGGAAAAGCGCAAGGGCCGCATCCGAAGATGCGGCCCTTGCCAAAGAATGTCCGGCGGCGTCCTACTCTCCCACGCAGTCACCCGCGCAGTACCATCGGCGCTGAGAGGCTTAGCTTCCGGGTTCGGAATGGAGCCGGGCGTTTCCCTCTCGCTATGGCCACCGAAAC
>JAULZJ010000170.1:0-1673 GCA_032117435.1 Candidatus Nanopelagicales bacterium
GTGCACTATCCGTCGTTCGGTGGGGTGAGGCGCCTGACTCGGGGACAGCACCTGCACCTGCGACCAAGGATCTGACTTCCCGCCAATTGCGCGTGCTCGCTCTCATGGCCAAGGGGATGACAAACGGACAGATTGCGCGGGTGCTTGCCTTCAGCGAGTCGACAATTCGCCAGGAGACGATGGCTATCTATCGCACGCTTCAGGTCAAGGGCAGAGCCGAGGCTGTGGACTTCGGGCGGTCACACGGACTCATCTCGGCGCACGCCTAGTCACTGACTTGGAGCCATCGAGCAGGATTGCGTCCGAGAACGGATACCTGTGCGATCCCCCTCACCCAATCGGGTGAGGGAATTCAGGGTCGGGTACATGACGTTATCGTCTCCGCGCGCGTGACCCAGGCCAAGCACGTGCCCGAGCTCATGGAGGTACAGGTGCCGCACACGAGCCGGTGCCGTCAGACGTTGCTCCTTGACGTATCCCCGGCGAAAGATGGCCATGCCACTTCGGATCTCCTGCGTGTGCATCATGACCGACGTGGGCATGGCTAGTCCCACCACGTTGCTGCCCATGATCGACACCTGGCTGGGGGCCTTGAAGGCGACGTAGACATGCCGGTCTGTCCTCGGACTGCGAGAGAGCGGTCGGAGCCCGTTCGTACTGACATCGAAGACCAGGGACTCCCGGCCCACGAAGTCGACCGGGATCCCGGAGGCGGATGACCAGGACGTCCAGGCCCGCTTGAGTCGCGTGATCTCGCCGCGCGCCTCCTGCGTCGTCAAGCCACTGACATCAGCGCTCCATGTGATGGGGTCGTCGCACCCCGACCATCCCGCCTGGGCCAGATCGCGTTCAATGAAGAAGCCAGAGTGATCCGTGCTCGCCCCTGCGCTAGGGGCAACCGCCGCGAATGCCACCAGGGCGGTCAGCCCGGTCAGCAATGCGGTCCACTTTCTGCCCTTCACGTGGCGAGTGTAGGCAGACATCGGTCAGCAAATGCAAGACCAGTCACGAATACGTGATGAGCGACACATACGGATGACGGCGCCATGACCGCGGTCATGACCCCCTTTGCCCAGCCTCCCGACAAACGTGGCCACGACCACCGCCACAAGGGAGAGATATGTCAACTAGCAGCAACGAAGGTGCGAGTGCAGCGCGATCAGGCAGTTCACTCAAGGCACCGTGGGCCGTCGTCGGGGGCATCGGGCTGGCAGGCGCCCTGGGCCTGTCGGCCCTCATTCTCCTGCCCGGGGCGGCAGCGACACCATCCGACTTCGTGACGATCTGCCACGCGACCTCGTCGACGAGCAACCCCTACACGGTTAACACCATCAATACATCGAGTGTGGACGAGGCCGGGAACAAGTACCTCAATGGCCATGGCAATCACACCGGGCCTGTCTTCGCACCGGGCATGACATCCGGCTGGGGAGACATCATCCCTGCGTTCGAGTCCCCGACAGGTACATCGTTCCCCGGCTACAACTATGACGGTGCCGGCCAGGCGATCCTGAGTGCCGGCTGCGCGATCACGTCGCCGAGCCCCACGCCGACGGAAACCTCTCCGACGCCCACGCCGACGGAAACCTCTCCGACGCCCACGCCGACGGAAACCTCTCCGACGCCCACGCCGACGGAAACCTCTCCGACGCCCACACCGACGGAACCCTCTC
>JAULZJ010000170.1:1683-8599 GCA_032117435.1 Candidatus Nanopelagicales bacterium
ATCACCACGTCACCGGCACCGATCACCACGTCACCGGCACCGATCACCACGTCACCGGCACCCATCACCACGTCACCGGCACCCATCACCACGTCACCGGCACCCATCACCACCTCACCGGCACCCATCACCACCTCACCGGCACCCATCACCACCTCACCGGCACCCATCACCACCTCACCGGCACCCATCACCACCTCACCGGCACCGTTGGTCACCACCAATCCGAACCCGCCCACCGGCGGATATCCGCAAGCCGTGCCTGCGGGCGGCGGACCCGCTGATCTCTCTGGTGCGAACTCAGTGCGATCGGGCTGGCTCTGGCTCGCCGTCTTCGCTCTGCTGGCCCTGAGTCTTGCCTCCTTCGGCCAGTTGATCCGGGCGCGTGACGATCGGTGAGTCGCGATCTCGGACGGCGCTCGATCACTGTCCTCGTGGCAGCCATCGTCACCGTCGGGACCGTCACCGTGATGCACTCGGCGACGGGGGCTCCCCTCTCGAGGGAGGGGAGCCAGGCCCCGGTGGCGGCTGCGCACTTCACGGACATGACAATGCGCACGAGCCTCCAGCTTCCGGACGAACCACCGCGCGTCCGCCAAGTCCCCGCGCCTTCGAAGCGAGCCCCGGCCCGCGCGCGCGAGCCGATGACGCTGCAGATCCCTGACCTGGGCATCGACGGCGACGTCGTGAGGACTGGGATGGACGTCAGCCGCAGCATCATCGTTCCGGAGGATGTCCACGTCACAGGATGGTTCGACGGCAGTCGTCGACTCGGCGCTTTGCGGGGCTCGACAGTGATCGTCGGTCACCGTGACTCCGCCACGCAGGGATCGGGTGCCCTCCACGCTATCGAGGAATTGCCGATGGGCACACCGATCACGGTCCAGGGTCGCGATGGCACTCCCTACGCCTACACGGTGCAGTCCGTCGAATTGATCGACAAGCACGACCTGCCCAGTCAGGCACCACGAGTCTTCACGCGAGAGGGACCGGCACGCCTTGTCCTGATCACCTGCGGCGGTGCCTTCGATCAATCCGCACGCAGTTACCTGTCCAACGTCGTCGTCGTTGCCACGCCGACTCGATCCTCTTCCACATCCCGGACCCATTGAACCCCGACGAAAGGATCTTCCGTGCTCCCCAGGATCGCCATGGTCAGCACCTACCCGCCCACCCAGTGCGGTATCGCCACCTTCGCCGAGTCCCTGACTCGAGCACTGGTCCAAGCAGGCGCTCAGGTGGAAATCATCGGCCTGCCGAGCGAGCCTGAGGCGGCTCCGCCTCAGGGGATCCGGCACAGGCATCGCGGCCCCCAGGATCTGGCGGTGACGACGTACCTCCTGGACTCCTTTGACGCGGTCATCCTGCAGCATGAGTTCGGGATCTGGGACGGTGATGACGGCGCGGGCATCATCGAGGTCATCGGCCGACTGGCGACGCCGGTCATCACCGTCCTGCACACCGTCCCATCTGCTCCCAGCGGCGGCCAGCGACGAGCCCTGCAGCACATCCTCGATCTCTCCGACGCCGTGGTCGTGCTCTCCCACTCCGCCTTCCGGCGCCTCAGCAGGGACTTCGCTGTCCGCCCCGGCACTCTCGCGATGATCCCGCACGGAGCCACCGCCCTGTGGCATCTGCGTCGCGACCCACGTGACGCCACTCCTCCACGTATCCTCACCTGGGGTCTCCTCGGGCGAGGGAAGGGGCTCGAGTGGGGCATCCGGGCGATGGCCCTGCTCAAGGACCGTGGGATCGCAGGCGAATACGTCATCGCAGGAGCCACCCATCCCCATGTGCGCCGGACCGAGGGGGAGGCCTATAGGCAGAGCCTCGTCGAACTCGCACGCAGACTCGGAGTGGCCAGCCGCGTCCACCTGACGGACGAATACCTCACCGATGACGGACTGGCCAGTCTCATGCAGGAATCCACGGCATTCCTCCTCCCCTATGACTCCCGGGAGCAGATCACGTCGGGAGTTCTCGTCGAAGCCATCGCCGCGGGTGGCCCCGTCGTGGCGACCCGCTTCCCCCATGCTGCTGAGCTGCTCGGCACCGGGGCCGGAGTTCTCGTCGACCATCAGGATCCGCTGGCCATCGCCGACGCCCTGGAGCATGTGCTCCGCGACGGGGCGGCCAGTGGGCGCATGCGTGCGCGCAGTCAGGCACTCGCCCGGGAGTTGGACTGGGATCGCGTGGGGGCCGACTACCTCACGCTCGCCGACCAACTGTGGCGCGGTCGTCCCATCGATGCCCGGACCAGTGCGACCTTGGCCGTGGCATGAACTACGGACACCTGGTATCCCTCACGACTGAGCACGGCCTGTACGAGCATTGCGATGGTCAAAACCCGCTCCCCGAGCACGGCTACTGCGTCGACGACGCGGCCCGGGCCCTGATCGTGATCGCTCGTGACTCATCTTCCCCGGGGCATGTCGATCAGCTTGCCGATGTCTACTTCGACTTCCTGCTGGAGGCACAGGATGTGGACGGCTCTGTCATCAACCGCCGAGGCATCGATGGCTCGTGGAATGGCGAGCCGGGAGTCGGCGATCACTGGGGCAGGGCACTCTGGGCATGGGGCACCGTGGTCGGCCGGAGCAAAGACGTCGAGCGGATCGAACGTGCGGTGGGCGCCTTCCGGACTTCTGCCAAGAAAAGAAGCCCCTTTCTCCGGTCGATGGCACACGCTGCACTTGGAGCGTCCGAATACCTCCGTCGATTCCCACACAACATCGCCGCCCTCGATCTGCTCGCGGACATGCGCGACGTCGCACTGCAGCCTGACCAACCGGATCTGCCGTGGCCGGAGGCAAGGTTGACATATGCCAACGCCCTCATCCCCCATGCCGTCATCGCCGCAGGTCTGCTCCTCGAGGAGAGCGACACCCTGCATCGAGGTCTCGACATGCTGGAGTGGCTCGTGCGGCTCCAGCACCATGACGATCACATCTCGCCCGTCGGCAATGGCGGATGGGGGCCCGGTGAATCACTGCCGTCCTTCGACCAGCAGCCCCTGGAGGTGGCACACCTCGTCGATGCCTGTGTCTATGCCTTCGACGCCACCTCCGACACCTACTGGCTCGACACGGCACGGCGCGCTGCCCTGTGGTTCTACGGGCTCAACGATGTCGGCGTATGGATGCACGACCCCAAGACGGGGGCTGGCTTCGATGGACTCTCGCCACAGGGCAGCAGTACGAATAGCGGTGCGGAATCCACCATCGCCTATCTCTCCACTGTCGGTCAGATGCGCGAGTACTACGAGATACCCCGCGTGGCCTGATGGACCTCGTGGATCGCACCGACATCGTCCTGCGAGGAAATCCTGATCGCGTGCTGTGCCGCCTCTTCATCCCCGGCGAGGAGGAACTCATCCGTGGCACCTCTCGCGCTCGCGAGCTCGTCGCGCGGGTAATGGCCTTGAGCGAGGATCAGGTCGAGGCAACCCTCGAACGCGTACTCATCGACTTCGGCACGCGACACCGGCATCTGGAGCATCACCTGGGCGAGCACTATGCGGCTGTCGCCGGCCTGATGGAGAACGGAGATAGGGCCTCGCATGCGCGGCGAACCCTTATCGGGGCCTACCTGACCCAGGAGTACGCCTTCGAGTCGACGGCGTACTTCAATCCCTCCTTGACGATCCATCCCGAGCAATCAGGCACGCGCGCCGGCGAGTTGCGAGTGATCATGAGCATTCGAGCTGTCGGCGAAGGACACATCTCCTCCCTCATCTTCCGCACGGGGACACTCCACCCGGACGGAGACATCACGATCGATCTCCCGTCACCCTTCGCTTCCACTCGAGCAACGCGATTCACCGCCCTAAGGCGCCGCATACTCCAGCAAGCACTGACAGACGCGGGCCTGGACTCCGCCGATCTGCAATTCGTGCTCGGTATGCTGCCGGACACCTTCACTCCCGAGGAACTCGTCTCACGACTCAATGCACTGTCCCATCCAGTGGTCGAGGATGAGCACCAGGCATTCACCAAGTTGCTCAACGGACTGAGCACAAGCAGCTACGAGGTCGACTTTGACCCGTCCACGGACCTGAGCGAGCGGGTCCTCTGGCCCACATCAACGGACGAACGGCGCGGGATCGAGGATGCTCGGATCACGCGCTTCACCGATGACGTCGGTCAGGTCATCTATCGAGCCTCGTACACCGGTTTCGACGGCATGCGGGTGGTCTCACGCATTCTCGAGACCACGGACTTCCGAACCTTCACATCCATGCCGATGTCCGGGACGGCCGTGCGCAACAAGGGCGTGGCCTTCTTCCCTCGACTCATCGAGGGGATGTACGTGGCACTGTCACGCTGGGACCGGGAATCCAATTCGATTGCCTACTCGGTCGACGGCTACCACTGGGATGACTACGTGACCTACCACGTTTCCACCGAGCCGTGGGAACTGACTCACGTGGGCAATTGCGGACCGCCCATGGAGACCGAGTCCGGCTGGCTCGTCCTGACGCACGGCACCGGTCCCATGCGCCGGTATGCCATCAGTGCCCTGCTCCTCGACCTCGCTGACCCCTCTCGGGTCATCGCGAAGTTCCCCGGGCCACTGCTCACCCCACAGGCCGACGAGCGAAATGGCTACGTGCCCAATGTCGTCTACTCATGCGGTGGGCTGATCTATCGAGGAAGCCTTGTCCTCCCCTACGGAATCAGCGACTGCGCGACGCGCATCGCGCGAGTCAACGTCGAGCACTTGCTCGGGCGCATGGAGCCAACCCGCACGCGGGCTGAGGTCGTCTAGGCGCGCACGCATGACCGGTCAGGGCATGGTCAGCGAACCAAACATTGCATTGTGCGGTGCGCCGATGGCGATGAGCATGGACATGCCATGAATCAGACGATCGATCTAGGAGACGTCGCGTGAATAGGCATTCGGACTTCACGGATCGTCGCAATGCCGGCGAGCAACTTGCCTTGAGACTGGTCGGATTCCGCGACGACAATCCTGTCGTCATCGGCCTCACACGGGGCGGCGTGGCCGTCGCAGAACCGGTTGCCCATGCACTCCATGCTTCGCTCGACATGCTCGTCGTCCAGAAGCTAGCCGCCCCCTCCCAGCCCGAGCTAGGCATCGGGGCCTTCGCCGAGGGCGATGTGCAGGTGGTAGACACGGTGCTCTGCGATCACCTCGGCATCATGCCCGCAGAGATTCGACGCCTGACACGTGAACGGGCGGAGGCCCTGGACGAACGCATTCGCCATTACCGTCAGCGCTTTCCTCGCATCGACCTGAGTGGACGCCTCGCAATCATCGTCGACGACGGCCTGGCAACAGGTTCGACGGCCCATGCCGCCATCCGCTCGGCTCGGCGCGCGGGGGCTGATCGTGTGATCCTCGCCGTCCCGGTGGGCTCGCGCAATGCCGTCGACCGCCTCGAGGCCTGCGCGGACGAGGTGATCTGCTTGAGGACCCCTGAGGATTTCGCAGCGGTGGGCTTCCACTACGACAACTTCTCGCAGCTCACCGATGAGGTCATGCTCGACATCCTCGCGCGCGGGACACGGGCCGAGATCGGTATTCCGGTGGGCGATGCGGTGGTGCTTGGATTCGTGGACATCCCGCCGCGAGCACGACTGCTCGTGATTCTCGCCCACGGCAGCGGCAGCAGCCGCCTCAGCCCCCGCAATCACGAGGTGGCGCGCGTCCTGCAGGAGGGGGGTATCGCCACGATGCTCGTGGACCTCCTCACCGAGGAGGAGTCGTCTCTCCCTGCCCACATCTTCGATATCGAGCACCTCGCCGACCGCCTCGAGGGCGTCGTCGCCTGGTCGCGCACCTTCCGGCGGACCCGACATCTAGGCGTGGCGCTCTTCGGCGCGAGCACGGGGGCGGCAGCTGCGCTGGCGGTAGCGGCTCGATGTCCCGACCTGGTGCGCAGCGTGGTGTCACGGGGCGGACGACCGGATCTTGCTCGGCACTGGCTCCCCCTCGTGCACGCTCCCACGCTGCTGATCGTCGGCGGCGATGACGTGGAAGTGCTGAGACTCACTCGGGAGGCGATGACGCATATGCGCGCCCCCGTGTCCCTTGAAGTCATCCCCGGTGCCGGTCATCTCTTCGAAGAGGCAGCAGCCCTGGAGCGAGTGGCTGCACTCGCGCGGGATTGGTTCACCCGGACATCCGCAGTGCGCGCTGCCTAGGTCGAGCAATGAAGCGATCCACATCCGTGGTAATCCTTGCTTGCGTGTCCTTCATGCTGGGTGCTGTCGTGCCATGGCTGCCGCCATCCGAGGACGTGCGCGCCCTGACTCCGCCGCCGCAGTCGCGCGATGTCGAGGTGCTGACAGCACAGGGGCCCGCCCCCGCCTCCGAGAAGCGCACCAAGCAGGGCCTGCTCGCCCTTGGTGACGAGCGCATGCACGGTGCTGGCGAGTGCCTGGAAGAACGTGGCGTCAATGTGCATCCTCGAATCTTTCGCAGAGTGGAGGAACTGCTCGAGGTTGCGGCCTCGGCCGCGGAGCGGTACTCCGCAATCTTCGTTCACATCGAGGGCGATGAACGACTCGTCGATGGCCACATCGAGCGGCTCATTGCCGAAACGAGCCCAGGGACGCGAGTCGTCTGGGCGACCATCAGCATCGACGATGCACCGTGGGGAGCCTTCTCGCCTGAGGAGCGCATCAATGCATCGATTCGCAGCGTCATCACGCGTGGCCCGCAGGGGCGCCTCCTCGACTGGCAGAGGGCAATCCAACGACATCCGGAGTGGAATCCGAGCGGTACCAGCATGACGAGCACGGGCTGCGAAGAGTACGCCCGAAAGGTCGTCAAACTGGCTGGCATGCCCCGGCCAGCCCGGGCGTCCTAGGCCTGCACCGGGAGGGACTCATCCTGGAGGTGACCTGCAGCACGTGCCGAAGCGACTGCCTCGGTCCGAGAATGCACGCCG
>JAULZJ010000171.1:0-5590 GCA_032117435.1 Candidatus Nanopelagicales bacterium
CGTGGAGTACGACGACCCGAAGCAGATGCTGGCGCTTGCCGATGCGCTGCCCGGACTGCTGGCCGCGGGCATCCATGGCAACGCCGACGAGCAGATCGTCGATGAACTCATGCCCCGCCTCGTCGCGCATGCCGGCCGCGTGCTGTGGAATGGCTGGCCCACCGGTGTGGCCGTCACGTGGTCGATGCAGCACGGCGGTCCCTACCCCGCGACGACAGCGCCCGCGACGACCAGCGTCGGTGCGGCGTCCGTCGATCGCTTCGTGCGCCCGGTGACCTGGCAGGGGATGCCGCAGGAGGTCCTGCCCACGCCGCTGCGCGATGGCAACCCGTGGGGCATCCCGCGGCGCGTCGGTGGAGTCCTCGAGGTCAGTTAAGGCGTTGCCGCGCCGGGATGATCACGCGATTGGAGCGGATTGACTCACCGGTGAAGTACACATAGGTCTTCTTGGCCGAGAGTCTCTTCCACGTGAATGTGTTGTCGGAGGAGACGGTCGGGCGTGACGTACCGGCGGCGTAGGACGCCTGACCGGGGAAGCGGATCCAGGGCGTGAGCGCCTCACCAGCCATTCCGGTAGCGGTGCCCGAGACGAGGATGTAGCGCGCGTCGGCTGCATCGCGTGCACCGGTGATGACGAGGGTGCGCTCCGCCCTGGGCGTGACCGGCGCGGAGGCTGCCGATACCGCCCCCCACCCGGCGCCATTGAGCGCGCGTGCGCGGAAGGAGTAGGCAACCCCGTTGAGGAGACCGGTGATCTCGCAGGTTGTAGCGGGAGCCTTCGTGAGGCAGGCCCCGCCGGCCGGTGAGGAAGTCACCTCATAGTCCGTGACGGGGTACGAACCTTGGTCCTGGGGCGTGCGCCACGACACGACAGCACTCGCGTCACCCGCGACGGCGCTCATATCGCCAGGCGGACCGGGCGCCGACGCGACGGGAGCGCCGCTGTAGGTGAATGAGCCCACCCTCGCCGTGAGGCCGCCGTCGAATACCGCTGTCACGGGGACGGTCGTGCCCGGCGGGCCCACCGGGGCCGCAGTCGTCCAGGAGTCCCCGCCGTCTGACGTGAGAGCGACCGACGTGGAGCCGAAGCACACCAGTGCCACGGTGGTGTTATCGATGTTGTAGTCCACCTGCGGGGCGTCGACGGTGATGGTCACGGGTGACCCCGCAAGGCCCGAGGTGGGCGCCATGGAGGGCGTCACGTCCGCTACGACCCGCAAGTCCAAGCCGTCTACGACGTAGAGCAGCCCGGCGTTGTCGCCCGACTGGTCGACGGCGACATCCAGCGCGTTTGCGCCGACCGCGATCGTGTCATCGAGGAGCTGGCCGGTGCGGCCGTTGATGACGGAGATCCAACCGGCACCGGAACCCACGGTAGCGACGTAGACGGTGTCGTCCGCCTGGTTGATCGTGATTCCTCGCGTCAACACTGCTGGCGGTGCCAGTTGCACAGTGTCATCCACGCCACCGTTGACTATCCATGAGCCGGCATCTGCACCACTGTTGACGTACACGGTGTCGTCTGCCTGGTCGACTGCGATAGCAAAGGGGTTGGCGAACCAAGTTGATAGAAAAAATGAAGTCGCGGTTACGGCTGCACGGGGAATGATGGACAGCGTGTACGCGCCGGAGTCGGTCACATAGACGGTGTCGTCGGCATCATCAACGGCCACGCCCGTCGGTTGCTGGCCGACTGTGATCGTGCGTACGACCGAGTCATCCGCCGCGCGGATGACGGACACGGTTGAGTCGTCGCGGTTGGCGACGTACACCGTGTCGTCGTCCTGGTCGACTGCTACGCCGACAGGGACATCACCGACGGTGATCGGGTAGGGGCCGGCGCTCGTGTTTCGCCCGTTGAGTACCCACAGAGTGTCATCGCGAGTGTCAGATGGAGGCCCCTCCACCGTGAAGTACACCGTGTCATCGCCCTGGTTGACGGCAACTCCCTGGACGGGTGGGGTAACGGTAATCGTGGCGACATCATCACCCGAGAGCCCGTCGATGACCACCATCCCGGGACTATTTTGCGTTCCGACATAGACGGTGTCGTCATCGTCGTCCACCGCGACCACCTGCGGGTTCCCCGGCACGCTGAGAATCTTGACGATGGCGCTGGTGGTCGATGGGGCGCTGGGATCACTTGGGCAGCTGGAGGAGGCTGACATCGTGCTCGCGGTGGTCGCCGCGGCGAGGCCCCCCAATCCGACTGACGCCAGGACGCCGGCGGAGACCAGCAGCGCGACCACCCGACCATGGGTCTGGCGGGAGTTCATGGGCGTCGCTCGCACGACATCGGGGGGAACATGGGTCATTTGACCACAATCTGATTTCAGCGGGGTCGCCTAGCCGTAAGCCGAGGGTTGCGGCCCGATCGATTACGGCGGATGGCCACTCCTCGAACCCCCGGTCGCGACGGCGTGCCCGTGCTCTTCACGGCCGCCTTCACCTGCCGAGATCGGCGCTCCCTTGGTCTCCCGTGGAGCCCGCTTTGCCAGGCAGCCTCACCTGGCCAGGGCCGATGCGGTGGGATAGCGCCATGACCGTCCGCGTGGGCCCCGCTCCCCTCACCGCAGCCGAGGTGGTGGCCTTCGCCCGTGCCGGCGAGACGATCGAGCTCACCGAGGAAGCCTTGGCGGAGATGGCCCGATCTCGCGCGATTGTCGAGGGGCTCGCCGCGTCACCGGAACCGGCGTACGGCATCTCCACCGGATTCGGTGCACTCGCCACCGTGCACATCCCGCCGGAGTCGCGGGCCCACCTGCAGAAGTCGCTTATCCGCTCGCACGCCGCGGGCTGGGGTCCTGAGGTCGAGCCGGAGGTCGTGCGCGCCACGATGCTGCTGCGACTGCACACCCTCGCCACCGGTCGCACCGGTGTCAGACCGTCCACCGCGCAGGCATACGCCGCGATGATGAACGCCGGCATCCTGCCCACCGTGTGCGAGCACGGATCGCTCGGCTGCTCCGGCGACCTCGCACCGCTATCGCACATCGCCCTCGCGCTCACCGGAGAGGGTGACGTGCGCGATCGCACGGGTGCGCTCGTGCCTGCCGCCGACGCGCTCGCTGCGGCCGGGCTCGCGCCGGTGGAGTTGGCCGAGAAGGAAGGGCTCGCGCTCATCAACGGCACCGACGGCATGCTCGGCATGCTGGTGCTCGCCCTCGCGGACCTCGACGTGCTCCTCACCACTGCCGACATCTCTGCCGCTATGTCCATCGAGGCTCTCCTGGGCACGGACAAGGTGCTTGCTGACGACCTGCAGCGGCTCCGGCCCCACCCCGGCCAGCGCGTGAGCGCGACCAACATGCGCCGCGTGCTGCGCGACTCGCCCATCGTGGCGAGCCACGCGGGCCCAGAGGACACGCGCGTGCAAGACGCCTACTCCCTGCGCTGTGCCCCCCAGGTCAACGGTGCGGCCCGGGACACGGTCGACTACTGCGGGATCGTCGCCTCACGCGAGCTCGCCTCGGCTATCGATAATCCCGTTGTCACACTCGACGGACGCGTGGAGAGCAACGGCAACTTCCACGGCGCACCCGTCGCCTACGCCCTTGACTTCCTCGCCATCCCGGTCGCTGACGTCGCGAGCATGTCGGAGCGGCGTACCGACCGCATGCTCGACCGAAACCGCAGCCACGGCCTGCCGCCCTTCCTCGCGCACGAGGCCGGGCTCGACAGCGGGCACATGATCGCGCAGTACACCGCTGCCGGAATCGTGCACGACCTCAAGCGTCTCGCCGTGCCGGCCAGTGTCGACTCGATCCCCTCCAGCGCCATGCAGGAGGACCACGTCTCCATGGGCTGGTCGGCTGCGCGCAAGCTGCGCACCGCCGTCGACGGCCTCGCCGCCGTCCTCGCCATTGAGATCCTCACCGCCGCGCGAGCACTGGACCTGCGCGCCCCGCTCTCCCCGGCTGATGCGACCGGCGCTGTCGTCGCACTGCTGCGCGAGACCGTGCCCGGGCCGGGGTCAGATCGTCATCTGGCCCCCGAGATCGCCGCGGCCGCCGACCTCGTGCGCGACGGATCGGTCGTCCGAGTGGTCGAGACCGTGACCGGACCGCTCAACACAATCAACCGACCGGAGGACTGACATGCCCGACGCACTCCCTGGAGCACGTCCCGTCTCAGCGCCTCGCGGCACCACGCTCACCGCGCGCGGCTGGCCGCAGGAAGCCGCGCTGCGCA
Organism: Candidatus Nanopelagicales bacterium; assembly: GCA_032117435.1. Taxonomy (GTDB): domain Bacteria; phylum Actinomycetota; class Actinomycetes; order S36-B12; family S36-B12; genus Mxb001. The sequence goes on from JAULZJ010000171.1 coordinate 4,192, forward strand.
TGCTGCAGAACAACCTCGATGCCGAGGTGGCTGAGCACCCGGACAAGCTCGTCGTCTACGGCGGCACCGGCCGTGCGGCGCGCGACTGGGCGTCCTTCGACGCGATGATCCGCACGCTCACGACGCTCGCCGACGACGAGACGATGCTCGTGCAGTCCGGTCGGCCGGTCGGTGTGTTCCGCACCCACGAGTGGGCGCCGCGGGTGCTCATCGCCAATTCCAACCTCGTCGGTGACTGGGCCAACTGGCCCGAGTTCCGCCGCCTCGAGCAGCTCGGCCTGACGATGTACGGGCAGATGACCGCAGGGTCGTGGATCTACATCGGCACCCAGGGGATCCTGCAGGGGACCTACGAGACCTTCGCCGCGGTCGCGGCGAGGAAGTTCGGCGGCACACTCGCCGGCACCCTCACCCTCACAGCCGGCTGCGGTGGCATGGGGGGCGCGCAGCCGCTCGCCGTCACGATGAACGAGGGAGTCTGCCTCGTCGTCGACGTCGATCCCACGCGCCTGGCCAAGCGCGTCAAGGACCGCTACCTCGACGAGGTCGCGACTGACCTCGATGACGCGATCACGCGCGTCACGGCTGCAAAGAAGGAACGCCGCGCCCTCTCGGTCGGCGTACTCGGCAACGCCGCGGTCGTCTTTCCCGAGTTGCTGCGCCGCGGCATCGAGATCGACATCGTCACCGACCAGACGAGTGCGCACGATCCGCTGAGCTACCTGCCCGAGGACATCGATCTGTCCGACGGCCCGGACTACGCCGCCAAGAAGCCTGAGGAGTTCACCGATCGCGCCCGCGTCTCGATGGCCAAGCACGTCGAGGCAATGGTCGGCTTCATGGATGGCGGAGCCGAGGTCTTCGATTACGGCAACTCGATCCGCGACGAGGCGCGACTCGGCGGATTCCCGCGCGCCTTCGAGTTCCCCGGCTTCATCCCGGCGTACATCCGCCCGCTCTTCTGCGAGGGCAAGGGCCCCTTCCGCTGGGTGGCGCTGAGCGGTGACCCGAAGGACATCATGGCGACCGACCGCGCTGTGCTCGATCTCTTCCCCGACAACGATCACCTGCGCCGGTGGATCACCATGGCCGAGGAGCGGGTGGCCTTCCAGGGTCTGCCCGCGCGCATCTGCTGGCTCGGCTACGGCGAGCGCGACAAGGCCGGCGTGAGATTCAACGAGATGGTCGCCAAGGGAGAGGTGTCAGCCCCCATCGTGATCGGCCGCGATCACCTCGACTGTGGCTCAGTCGCGTCTCCCTATCGTGAGACCGAGGGCATGATCGACGGCTCCGATGCGATCGCCGACTGGCCACTCCTCAATGCCCTGCTCAACACCGCATCTGGCGCGAGCTGGGTGTCCTTCCACCATGGCGGCGGAGTCGGCATCGGCCGCTCGCT
>JAULZJ010000172.1:0-3433 GCA_032117435.1 Candidatus Nanopelagicales bacterium
CCTGGGTGCGCTCGACCGTGACGACGGGCACGCCCGCGGACGGTATCGCGAGCGACGGCAGGGCGTGCGCGTGAAGGCGCTCGCGCAGGTCACGTGCCTGGCGTCGGGCATCGCGCACGGACAGCGGTAGGGGATGCCATTCGGCAAGTCTTCCCAGTCTCACCACAGGGGGAGCGACGGGGGATGTCGCCATCACGTGCGCCGGCTCGCCGACGATGAGCGGCTGGGCTGCGCCGGGGACATAGACGACTCGGTCGGCGTACTCGAGCACCCGCTCCAGGCGATGCTCGGCGAGGACGACGGTGATCCCGAGATCGTGCACGAGTCTTTGCAGGGTGGCGAGCACCTCCTCGGCCGCACCGGGATCGAGAGCACTGGTGGGCTCGTCGAGCACGAGAACGCGCGGATGCGCTGTGAGCACCGCCCCGATGGCCACCCGCTGGCGTTGACCGCCCGACAGCGTGAGGAGTGCGCGATCGCGCACGTCGGCGAGTCCGAGGAGGTCGAGCGTCTCCTCGACCCGCCGACGCATTGTCGAGGCGGGTACGCCGAGGCACTCCATGCCGTATGCCAACTCCTCCTCGACGGTGTCGGTGACGAAGGACGACATCGGATCTTGGGGGACGACGCCCACGACATCCGCAAGATCGCGCGGATGGTGGGTGGAGGTATCACGCCCCGCCACCCGCACTCGGCCCTGCACGGTGCCGCCCGTGAAGTGCGGCACGAGGCCATTGATGGCGCGCAGCAGGGTCGTCTTGCCGCTGCCCGTCTCCCCGACGACGAGGACGAGCTCGCCCTCGTCGATGACCAGGCTGACATCGGCGAGCGTGGGCCGGTCGGCGCCCGGGTAGGTGATCGTGACGGTGTCGAACTCGATGACCGGGCTCATGGCAGCCGCCGGCCTGTGCATGGACGAGCGCGCTGTGCGCCCGGCGGCGGGGGTGCGATGAAGGAGGGCAGCACGCTGATGAGGATGCCCGCCACCGCGAGCACCGGGACAGCCGGCCACGCCAGTGGATCGACGGGCGCAATGAGGCCGCTCGCACCTGCCATGCCGAGCGTCACGAGGATCGCCGCTGTCGCGACTCCGCTTGCGCTGACGCCCCACTCGGCCCAGCCCCAGGGGTCAGGGCGATAGCGCGTGCGCACCGATCTCTGGCCGGCGATGGCGAAGCCGACGATGCCGAGCACGAGACCGACGGCGAGCATCGGTAGGCCGAGGATCGCGGGCGCGGAGGCGTCGAGCAGTGCGTAGGTGCCGATGATCACCAGGACGAGCGCACCCAGGAGAGTGGCACCCGTTGCGCGGCGGAGTGCGGGTGAGCGCTGCGCCTGACGTCCGTATCCGCGTGAGTCCATGGCAGCGGCCAGCGTCACCGAGCGCTCCAGGGCGCCTTCGAGGACGGGAAGGGCCACTGCTGCCGTGCCGCGTACACCGCCGACGCTGCGGCCGCGCAGTCGCCGCGCCCTCCGGATGCGATCGAGGTCTGCGACGAGTTGTGGGGCGAAGGTCACGGCGACGACTACGGACAGGCCGAATTCATAGAGCGCTGACGGGACCGCCTTGAGCAGGCGAGCGGGTGATGCCAGGGAATTCGCGGCGCCCACGCAGATAAGGATCGTCGCTAGGCGCATGCCGTCGTAGAGAGCGGCGACGAGGGACTCGAGGGTGACCGCTCCCCCGAGGCGCACGCCGGCGAGCATCTCCGGCAGCGTCAGGGCAGGCAGGGTGAAGAGGACCGTCGTCCCGATTGGCGCTGAGACGATGGCCTGGAAGACGACCCGAATCGCGATCACGACGAGGCCGAGCTTCAGGAAGACGCTGAACGACCGGGCCCAGGGGGAAGGGCTGCGACGCGCGGCTACGACGTAGGCCGCCACCGCGACGATGAGCAGCAGGAGGAGGGGATTGGTCGTGCGCGAAGCAGCGACGGCGAGACCTCCGGCCCAGAGCCACCAGGCACCAGGGTGCAGCAGTCGTGGAAGGCGCAGTGCCCGACTCCGCGCACGCGGCTCGCGCGCGGATGGACCCTGATCGCGGGGCTGCTGTCGCGCGGGACCCAGATCCGTCGTCGTCACGATGCCCGCCTCATGCGCAGGATTGCCGCGCCGCCGAGCCCCGCGATGCCCACGACCGCGATGCCCGCCACCAGCGCACCCCCGGAACCGCCGTCCGCGGGTGGACCTTCGAGTGGAGCGGTGAGCAGGGAGTACGACGGCTCGGGGCTGGGCGGCGCCACCATCGTGCTGGGTGTCTGGCTTCGCGTCGGGCTGGGTGCGGTGCTCGGGATAGGGCTGGGGGCAGCGCCCTCTCGCGAGCGCGTGGGAGACGTGGATGACGCTGACGCGGGTGCTGTCGATGGCGCCGGCGCGGACGTCTGCGGAGTGGGCGACGTCGTCGGCCCCGGTGTCGGCTTCGGTGTCGGCTTCGGTGTCGGTGTCGGTTGCGTGGTCGGTGTCGGCTTCGTGCTCGGAGTCGGCTCGGCGACGACGTCGGCGCATCCGCGTGCGGGGTAGCCGCCGATCGCGCAGATGAGGCCACGCTCTGCGCGCACGGAGGCCGCCGCCCGCAGCACGGCGTAGCCGGTCGCGCGCTCCTCTGCGAGGACGCACATGGCCCAGGCGCCGGGGGGTTGCTCACCCGCCGGTGCGTCGGCGGGGAGGCCAGGATCGACGACGACAGCCACGCGCTTGCGGCCGTCGACGGGGAGGGTGTCACCGCAGATCGCATCGAAGTCGGCCGCGATCGATGGCGCTCGGTTGCCCTCGACCCCGCTCACGGAATAGCGCCAGCCCTCGAGGGTCCCGTCGGCCGGCAATCGGAACGCCGGGCCGACACTGGCGAACGACCAGCCGCTGTCGGAGCCCAGCCAGTACGTCCAGTAGCGGTAGGCGGCGGCCTGGCTGACGGCTGGTGCGACGGCGGCAGGCACGACGACGGCGATCGCGGCAGCGAGTGCTGCCGCGATCGCGCAACGACGCTTCGTCATATCAGCCACCGGCTTCCGTCGCTACCGCTGCACGAGGAGGAGAAGTCGCCGCGTCAGGTCCACTCCGCCGAAATCGCGTGGATCGGACCTCGTCGCATGAGCCACCATGAGCAGAGTGCCGAGCGGGGCGGCTCGATCCACTCCGTCCACCTCGACGTACGCCGACACGCTTGCCTTGAGCGCAGCGAGGCCTAGGCGCATTGCTCGGGTCGAACCATGGCGCTGGGTCATGCCCAGCGTGGCGAGGGCGGTCACGTTCCAGTCGGTCTGACCGGGCTCGAATGCCGAAGGGATCTCCCCGTTGCCGTCGATCATCGCGGACGCCAGCCATGAACCGGAAGCACGCACATTGGCCTGCGTGTCGGTGCACGGCGTCAGGGACCTGGTCCCGCGGTGCGACGCGTAGGGCAGTGAACCTTGGGTGGCAAGGAAGGTCCAGC
>JAULZJ010000173.1:0-4264 GCA_032117435.1 Candidatus Nanopelagicales bacterium
GCAGGCGGGCGGTCCCGTGCTCATGTACGACAGTGCGTGGGGTGTGATTGCCTATTCGACCCTGAACCAGGGGCTGGATGAGGTACGTCGATCCATCATCCTGCGTCGCGAAATCCCCACTGACGCCGACGTTGAAGCCGTCCGGCGATCATCCGAGGAGCGCTTCGATGCCGGGACGTCCTGCTTCGAGACCCCTGAGATTCCGGGAGTCCAGACCCGCCGCGTCGCGGCGCCGATTCGCCTGCTCGGCGTCCACGTCGGGTCGCTGTGGATCGCCGAGTCCGCGGGGGCCTTGCACCCGGAGGTCCTGGACATCGCTGATCACGCGGCCAAGGAAGCCAGCCTGTACTTCCAACTGCGTGACGACCAGAGGCGCCGCGAGGCCGATCGCTTCGCGCGGATGCTGCTGGAAGGCACCCAGGACGAGGCGCTGCTCGCGCAGTACCTCGGCATCCCCCCGACGACACCCTTCCGCGTCGTGGCTGTCTGGCATGGCGGCATCCCGGACCTGCGCAGCCAGACGCACGAGGTGAGCAGGGTGCTCGCCGAGCGCCAGCCGGCGCGCAGCATCAGCATCGAATGCGATGAGTGCGTCTGCATCGCCTTCTACTCCCCCGATTCCCCAGCCGATGTCAATGAGTCAGCACGGGCGTTCAGCTACGACATGGTGGCAGCGGATGAGCGCCTCCTGGTCGGTGCCGGCAGGCTGACGACCCGCCTGGCGCATACGCCGAAGTCCAAGGCTGATGCGGACAAGGTGATCGCCTATCTACGCCGCACCCCCGGTGAGCGGGCCGGCAGTGTCAACACCCTGCGTCCGCAGATCGCCCTCATGCGCCTGGTGGAGATCCTCGACAGTCAGTTCGAGCCCCTGCCGGATGCGTTGCTGCCCCTCACCATGCTCGAACCCGATGACCGGGAGGAGGCCCTGCGCACGCTGGACGCCTACTTCAGCCATCCCGGCAACGCCTCCGAAGCCGCCCGCTACCTGCATATCCACCCCAACACCTTTCGCTACCGGATGGCGAAGGTGGCCGATCTCCTGGGCGTGGACCTCGAGGACCGCGACTCGCGGCTCATCGTGGAGCTGGAACTCCTGCGCCACCGCTATGGGGCATGAGGCGGCCCCTCGCCGGTTCGGGGGGGATCCGGCGAGGGGCCGCGTCGTCACAGTAACCTGGGAATCGGTCATTTGCGACTGTCGAAACTGACAAGTTTGGGGCTCGCCGCAGTGGGCTTTGACCAATCGGTGACCGACATCACGTCCGGACGTATCCCACACATCACGTATCAGCAACTGTCACGTGCGTGAGGGACGGGCGCGCCATCCGGCACGTGCCAATCGGACTGCGGTGTAGACGAGCAGGGCGGCGAAGAGCCACGTGAGCACGACGAGCGACAGTCGCTGCGCCAGTGCAGCGCCCACGAGTCCGCCGACCATGCCGCCGAGTCCGAGGAGCGCACCCGCCCGCCAGTCCGTCGAGCCCTCGCGCGACTGCCGCACGGCGCCCACGAGCGCGATGAGCCCCATGACGGCCAGTGAGGTGCCCGCGGCCAGGCGGAGGTCGTAGCCGAAGGCCGTGACGAGGAGGGGCACGAGGAGGATGCCACCGCCGATCCCGAAAAGCGCGGAGAGCACCCCCATGGCCACGCCGCTCACGACGTAGGCGAGTGCGATGCCGGGGGTGAGGCCGGGCAGTGTCCCCCCGGCATCGGGGACGGGTGCTGTGACCATGCGCACCGCCGCGGAAATGAGGAGCAGCGAGAAGCCGACCTGCAGCACCCAGGTCTGCAGCCGGGTCACGAGGGCACTGCCGATCATCGCGCCGATGAGTCCCCCCACGAGGACGGCCGCCGCCGCGGCCCAGACGACATCGCCCACCAGGGCGTACTGCACCAGCCCCGCGGTCGCAGCCATCGCCACCATGACCAGGGATGTCGCCTGGGCCTGCTTCTGCCCCCAGCCGCGCACGAGTACGAGGTAGGGCACGAGGACGATCCCGCCGCCGACGCCGAAGAGGCCCGATACGACGCCCGCTCCCGCCCCGACGCCTACGTCGCGCGCCCCTGCCGCTGGCATCGCCGACCTCCCTGGGACGCCACGGTGACGTCCGGCGCCGACGATAGCCTGCCCACGTGCCCCGGCCCGCGACCATCGATCACGTCGTCATCCGCGCTGCGGACCTCGAGTCCGGGTCGGCGTACGTCGCCGACGCACTCGGCATCGACCTCGTCGGCGGAGGTGCCCATGCGGCAATGGGCACTCACAATCGACTCGCCGGAGTGGGCGATGCCTATCTGGAGGTCATCGCCGCAGATCCGCAGGCGCCGCCACCGGACCGCGTGCGATGGTTCGCCCTGGATGAACTCCCCGATGGTGCCGAGCCACGATTGGCGGCATGGGTCGTGCGCGTGGAGGATCCGCCGACCCATCCGCGCACGGGAGCCCCCCTCGCCCTCACCCGGGGTGACCTCTCATGGCGGGTCACCGTGCGCGACGACGGCCATCTTCCCTTCGACGATGCGGGGCCCGCCCTGATCACGTGGACGGGTCCGGCTCCCGCGCTGCCGGCCAGCGGGGCGCGACTGGTGTCCCTCATCGCCCTGCATCCCGACCCGCAGCCCCTGCGCGACTTCCTCTCCGCCCTCGACCTGGCGGCGCCGGTGAGCGTGCAGGAGGCGGTGGCGCCTGGCCTCGCCGTCGCCTTCGAGACTCCCGGCGGACCGCGGCTCATCACGAGCGCGGGGACGGATCTGGATGTCATCCCCGAGCGCCAGGCGGCCATGGATCTCTTCCACCTCACGTGGCGCCACCTCGATCGCGATGAGCGCGCCCCGGAGCACGATGCGGCGATGCTCGCGTGTGCGGAGGCAAGCCTGTGGCACTGGCGACGCGTGGGTGCCCCGACGCAATGGGCCATCGGCGAGTGGCAGTGCAGCCGCGTGCACGCAGTCCTCGGCGATGGCGAGCGTGCGCTCGCCCACGCCCAGCGGTGCCTGGAGATCGCCGAGGCCGACCGCGTCGACGACTTCGTGCCCGCCTCGGCCCATGAGGCACTCGCGCGCGCCTACGCCGTGCTCGGCGACATGGATTCCGCGCGGGAGCAGCGCAACCTCTCCTATCGACTGGCCATCGAGCTCGACGATGAGGACCGCGACGTCATCGAGCACGACCTCGGCACGATTCCCATCCCCCTAGGCTGATCGCATGGCTGCCGATCCGGAGTCGACACCCGCGTCCACCCCCGAGCACTGGGATGCGGCCTATGCTGCCGGCGACACCACGCGCGGGTGGTACCAGTCCCAGGCCACGATGTCGCTACGGCTCATCGAGTCGACGGGCCTGCCGCGCTCGGCGAGCATCCTCGACGTCGGCTCGGGTGCCTCCGTGCTCGTCGATGACCTGCTCGCCACGGGCTACGCAGACATCACCTGCGTCGATCACTCCCCGATCGGACTCCGGATCGCTCGCGACCGCCTCGGGGACGCGGCGGACAGCGTGACGTGGACCGTCACCGACCTGCTCACCTGGGAACCGCCCCGCACCTTCGACATCTGGCATGACCGTGCCGTCCTGCACTTCCTGCTCGATGATGCCGATGTCGCGGCGTATCGCGCGGCCATGCTCGTGGCCACGCATACCGGCTCCTGGATCGTGCTCGGGGTCTTCGGGCCGGAGGGGCCGCAGATGTGTGCCGGACTGCCCGTGCGCCGCTATGACGACACGAGCGTGGACGCACTCCTCGGCACTGAATTCGAGCGCGTGGAGCGCGTGGTCATCGATCATGTGCGACCCGATGGGGACACGCAGCAGTACCTCTGGACCCTCGCGCGCCGGACCTGACCTAGCTCCAGAAGTCGCGCAGCAGGCCGATGTCGTCCTCCGCCTGCGCCACACCCTCCTGGGCGGCCCGCGCCGTCAGGCGCGGATCCATGACGTCCTCGGGCACCTCGGCGCGCGGGATGATGCGCAGGGCGTGCGTGCCCGTGGCCACGAGGTCGTCGAACTCCCGGCGGATCGTCTCCGGTGTCATCGTGCCCCAGGCGAGATCCGGCTCGGTGCCATCGACGAGGGAGATGACGAGTGCGCGGCGGGCTCCGGCGACGAGATCGAGGTGCACACCGGTGCCCGCGACCCCGCCGTCCATGCACTTGCGGTCCTGGATCGGCTGCGGCGCGAAGATCCCGGGCACCGCACTGCTGGCCGCCGTCGCGCGCGCCAGTGGCACACCGGCGGATCGCGTCACCACGCATCGCTCCCCGG
>JAULZJ010000174.1:0-25181 GCA_032117435.1 Candidatus Nanopelagicales bacterium
ACCCCTTGATCGCAGGGGGCCGGGGTGGAGCGGCGTACGCCGTCGATGCCCTGTCCGAAGTGGCGAGTCGCATCGGAGAGGGGCTCTTGGCCGAGGGGCTGTCGCTGATCGAGGTGAATCCCCTGATCGTCAGCGCCTCGGACTGCATCGCCGTCGACGCGATCGTGTCCTAGGATTCGCCCATGGCGTTTACCCCCGCACCCCTGCCTGCCGACCAGCTTGCGCGCAGCCTCGCGCCGTTTGGCCAGAGTCGCATGCTGCCGGTCGAGGCGTACACCTCCGACGAGGTGTTCGCGTGGGAGCAGGCGAACTTCTTCACCGGCTGGAGTTGCCTGGGTCGCAGTTCCGACATCGCGGAGCCCGGCATGCAGCGCGCCGAGAAGGTCGGCGACACGTCCGCCATCCTCGTGCGCGGCGAGGATGGCGTGCTTCGCGCCTTCGCCAATGTCTGCCGCCATCGCGGTCACGAGCTCCTGCCCTGCGGTGGCACGGCCAAGGCCCGAGCGATCACATGCCCCTATCACTCCTGGTCCTACAAGCTCGACGGGCAACTCTTCAGTGCGGCGGGTTATGGCGGTTTCGGGTCGTTTGAGATGTCCGACTTCCCGCTGCGCTCGCTAGCAGTCGAGGAACGGTATGGATTCGTCTTCGTCGACATTTCCGGTACGGCGGGCCCGCTGTCAGCCCATCTTGCGGGGCTCGATGAGCGCCTGGTTCCGTATCAGCTCGACACTCTTGAGGTGCGCGGTCGCCATGAGTACGTCATCAAGGCGAACTGGAAGATCATCACGGAGAACTACCAGGAGTGCTACCACTGCTCGTCCATCCATCCCGAATTGTGCCAGGTGAGTCCCCCGGACAGTGGCGAAAATTGGGCCCCGTCGGCGGGTGCATGGGTCGGCGGATGGCTCGACCTGCGCCCGCATGCCGTCACGATGTCCCTCGATGGCAGCAGCGGTGGCGCGTTCATCCAGGGGTTGAGCGCAGAGGAGATGCGCCGCATCGACTACATCGGCGTCTTCCCCAACCTGCTCATCAGCCTGCATCCCGACTACGTCATGACTCACCGCGCGGTGCCCCTGTCTCCTGGAGAGACGTGGGTGGAATGCGCTTGGGCCTTCCCGCCGGAGGCCACGTCGAAGCCTGACTTCGATCCGTCCTACGCCATCGACTTCTGGGACATCACCAATCGTGAGGACTGGTCGGCGTGCGAGTCAGTGCAGCGGGGCATGGACAGCGGCTTCGCGATCCCCGGTCCGCTGGCTCCCGATGAGGATGCGATCTACCAGTTCGTGACGATGGTGGCACGCGGGTACCTCGGCCAGCCACTGCCAGCCGTGCAGCAGCCCGCCTCGGCCTAACCGGCGAGGGCGCCGACAGGCAGCAGCCTCATGGCATCGGCACGGCAGTGCACGGTCACCGTGTCCCCCGCCGTGTGATGTCCGGCGTGCTCGCTCGGGCGTCGCACCACCAGTTCGGATTCCTCACCGAGAGCGATGATCACGTCCGTGGTCGCACCCTGGTAGACAGTGCGCGTCACGGTCCCGCGCAGAGTCCCCGGCTCCTCGGTGGTGCGGTCGAGGAGCAGGCGCTCGGGTCGGATCACGAGGCGCACGTCGGTCTCATCTGCCGTCAGGCCGGGACAGGTCAGCGTCTGGCCGCCGACGCGAATCATCGTCAGGCCATCGCCCGCAGGGCCCACCACATCGACGTCGAGCACATTGGCACTGCCGAGGAAGTCGGCGACGTACGCCGTGGCCGGTGTGTCATAGACCTCCTCGGGCGTGCCCATCTGCTCGATGAGACCACCGGCCATGACCGCCATCCGGTCGGACATGGTGAGGGCCTCCTCCTGATCGTGCGTGACGTAGATGAAGGTGATGCCCAGGGACTCCTGCAATGACTTCAGTTCGATCTGCAGGGTCTTGCGCAGCTTGGCGTCCAGCGCTCCGAGCGGCTCGTCGAGGAGAAGGACACGCGGGCCGAGGACGATGGCTCGCGCCAGGGCGACGCGCTGCTGCTGCCCGCCCGACAGCTGACCGGGACGCCGTTTGGCGTACTGCCCCATGCGCACCATGTCGAGGGCCTCGCCGACCTTGCGCTTGGCGTCGGCCTTGCCGACCTTCTGATAGCGCAGTCCGAAGGCGACGTTGTCTTCAACCGACATGAAGGGGAAGAGGGCATAGTTCTGGAAGACGGTGTTCACAGGGCGGTCGTTGGCGGCCACCGTGGAGACGTCCGAGCCGTCGATGCGAATCTCGCCGGATGTCGGAGTCTCGAAGCCCGCGATCATGCGCAGCGTGGTCGTCTTGCCGCAGCCGGATGGTCCGAGAAGGCTGAAGAACTCGCCCGCGGCAATGTCAAGATCGATGCCCCGAACAGCCGGGACGTCGCCATAGGACTTGCGAAGCGAGACGACGGAGACGCTGCCACCATTCATCGATCAGCCGAGCCAGCCTGATGCTGCATGCATCCTCCTGCGAATTCACCAAAGTGCTTGCCAAAGCCTGAGCGGTGGCTCAGTCTAGGCTGCGACCATCGTCGCCGAGGGAAGTCGAGGAATCCGCTATGGCATCGTCTCCCCGCCGCCCCGTCTCCCGGCGGCGCTTGCTCCAGACGTCCGCACTCGCCCTTCCCGGTGCCTGGGCTCTCGCGGCGTGCGCGCGCGATCAGCCCCTGAGCGGCCCGACGGGGGAGGCGAACTCGGCGGGCACCTCGGGATCGGGATCGGCTTCCCCGAGTCCCAGCGCGATTCCGATCGCATCGCCCCAGAACCCGGTGAAGTGGCCCATCAACCCGGGCAATGAAGCGATCGCATCGGGCCTCGAGCCTGAGGCCAATGCCACGCTGCGCATCTACAACTATCCCGACTACCTCGACAAGGCGGTCATCAAGGACTTCGAGAAGGAGTACGCGGACTACGGCGTGAAGGTGGAGTACTCGACGTTCAATGACTACCCCGAGGCCCTCACGAAGATCCGCAGCGGCAGCGTGCCCTACGACGTGAGTTTCCTGTCCTACAACTTCATGGGTCGGCTTGTGTACGGCAACCTGATCCGGCCGCTCAACCACGACTACATCCCCAACATCGCGGACGTCTGGGAGGAATTCCAGGACCCCTGGTACGACCAGGACTGGCAGTACACCGCTCCCTACGTCATCTACACGACCGGGATCGGATGGCGCGCGGACCTCATCCCGGAGGACATCGGGGCGAGGGCAAACCCCTACGACATCTTCTGGGACTCCAAGTACGCGGGTGAGATCGCCGTCCTGGACGATGACCGTGAGGTGATCGGCATGACCATCCTGCGGGATGGTGGCACCAACGTGAACACGGAGGATCCGGCTGCCCTCGGGGCAGCGCGTGACGCCATGCTGGAGATGCTGTCGCTCAGCCAGCCGCGCGTGACCATCACCGGCTACACCGATATTCCCGAGGGCGTGCTGTCGCTGTCGCAGTGCTGGTCCGGCGACATGATCACCGGGCAGTACTACATGCCTGAGGGAGTGGATGCCTCCGTGCTCCGCTACTGGAGTCCGCCCAATGGCCAGGGCATGATCGGCAATGACTTCATGGTGGTCCTCAAGGGCGGTGAGAACCCGGTCATGGCGCACCACTTCCTCAATTTCATGCTGGGGACCGACGTATCCCTGAAGAACTTCTCATGGGTGGGCTACCAGCCCCCGCTTCGCGCACTCACGCCCGAGTCGATGGTGGCGGACGGCTACGTGCCGGAGAATCTCGCCTCTGCCGTCGTCAGGGCCGAGTGGTTCCAGGTTGGCTACCCGCTCCTCGAGCTCCCGCCAGCCGTCGAGGCGGAGTACCAGGCGATCTGGCAGCAGTTCAAGGCCGGTGCGTAGCGTGGCAGACCGCTCCACGCGGTTCCTCTGGCCTGTCCTCGGCCTTCCCGCGATGGTGTGGATCGCGATCTTCTTCCTCATCCCGCTCTACGTCGTCTTCTGCGTCGCCTTCGGCACGGTCGATCCGATCTTCCGGTCGCCTGTCCCCATCTGGAACCCGCTCGAGTGGCAGTTCACGCAGGTGCAGGTGGTGTGGGACCGCCTTGTCGGCCCGGACAACTTCTATCTGCCTGCCGTCCTGCGTACCCTCATGTACGTCGCCATTGCCGTGGTGGCCTGCCTGATCATCGCGTTTCCCGTGGCCTACTTCACGGCCCGATACGCCGGCAAGTACAAGGGACTGGTCCTCGCGCTCCTCGTCGCGCCGTTCTTCATCTCGTACATGATGCGGATGCTCGCGTGGATCAACCTGCTCCAGCCAGACGGTCTCGTGAACTCGATCATCACGATGGGTGGTGCCGTGCCACTGGACATCAACTGGCTGAGTGGCAATCCCTATACCGTGGTCATGGGACTCATCTACGGCTATGTCCCCTACATGCTGCTGCCCCTCTTCGCGGCGCTAGACCGCATCAGCCCCAGTCTCATCGAGGCGGCGCGTGATCTGGGTGCGAGCGGATTCGATCTCTTCCGCCGAGTCATCCTGCCCATGAGCCTGCCCGGCATCGTGGCAGGCACACTGCTCATCTCGTTGCCCATGATGGGCGACTACTTCACCTCCGACATGCTGTCGAAGTCCCCCAACACCGCGATGATCGGCAACCTGATCAACCTGTCGATCGCCACTCCGGGGCAGTCGGGGCAAGCGGGCGCGCTGCTCATCCTCGTCCTGCTCGTACTCCTCATCCCGATGATCCTCTACACGCGCAGCAACGCTCGGGCGGAGGTCCGGTCATGACGGTCTCGGCGGCGCCGGCCGAGGCCATCCTCGAGGAGTCCCGTGGTGCCCATCGCCGTCGCCTGCGCGGCACATCGGATGCGCGCGCCTACGGCCTCGCGACCATCACGGCCGTCTACCTCCTATGGGCGCTGGTGCCCGTCGCGATCACCGTCCTCTTCTCGTTCAACGAGGGGCGCTCGCGCAGCGCATGGCAGGGTTTCTCGCTGCGTTGGTACACCTGGGATCCGACCGGATCCGTCCTCAACGACGAATCCATCCGCAATGCGCTGTCCCACACGGTGCTGCTCGCCATCCTCGCCACCATCATCACGGTGCCCATCGGCGTGCTCTTCGCCCTCGCGCTCGATCGCTGGCGCGGGCGCCTGCCCCAGGGTGCCAACTTCCTCGCGCTCATCACCTTCGTGATTCCCGAGATCGCCCTGGCCATCGGCCTGCTCTTCATGGTCACGTACCTGGCAACGCCCTTCGGGCTCGGCACCTGGGCGCAGGTCGTCGGTCTCGTCACCTTCCAGCTGGCGTACCCGATCGTCATCTGCCGTGCCCGACTGCTCACCATCGGTGCTCACTATGAGGAGGCAGCCCGCGATCTGGGTGCGAGCGCCATCGGTGCCGTGCGTCGAGTGATCCTGCCGATGCTCTTCCCCGCGATCCTGGTCAGCGCAATCCTGGTCTTCGCCGATGTCCTCGACGACTTCGTCATCGTCCGCTACCTGTCGTCCGATGCGTCCACCGAGACGACCTCGATGCGGATCTACCAGGTCGCTCGTGCCGCTCCGACCCCGGCGCTGAACGCCATGGCCACCATCATCCTGGTGGTCTCGCTCATCGTGATCGTGGCAGGCTGGCTTGTCTACCGGCGCTGGACCCTCAAGCAGGGTGAGAACACCGACGTGGCCTCGCTCGCCAACACGCTGTAGTCATCAACGCGCTCACAGGCGCATGTCGAGGGAGGAATCTTGGAGACGCTGCCCAGCCGGGCTCAGGTGGTCATCGTGGGCGGGGGATCGATCGGCTGCTCGATCGCCTATCACCTCACCAAGCTCGGCGTCAGTGACGTGCTCCTCCTCGAGAAGCATGCGCTCACCGCGGGGACCACGTGGCACGCCGCCGGCCTCATCACGAGCGCCGGCTTCCACGACGAGACGTCACTGTGGATGACTCGGTACTCGCGCGACCTCTACGAACGCCTCGAGGCCGAGACGGGCCACTCGACGGGATTCCGCGCGGTCGGGCACTTGTCTGTAACCGGAAATCCCGAGCGGCTCGAGGCGATCGTGCGCGAGCGCGACTTCCAGGTCGGTTTCGGCGTACCCAATGAGCTCGTCACGCCCGCCGAGATCGCGGATCTCTTTCCCCTCGCCAAGGTGGACGATCTCATCGGGGGCTCATACGTCGCAGACGAAGGCCGCGCGGACCCGGTCGGGGTCGCGACTGCCTTGGCCAAGGGCGCCAAGATGGGCGGGGCCACGATCATCGAAGGGGTGACCGTCACCGGGTTCACCTGGGCGCCGCCCACTCAGTCGGGGGGAGTGCCCCGGATCACGGGAGTGCAGACGGACGCAGGACTCGTCGAAGCCGAGACGGTGGTGCTCGCCGCGGGCCTGTGGACCCGACAGTTAGCCGCCAAGATCGGCGTCGACGTCCCCTTGCAGGCAGCCGAGCACTACTACCTGCTCACCGAGCCCATGGCCGGCATCCACCGAGACCTGCCGATCATCGAGGAACTCGACTGCTACGGCTACTTCCGCGAGGAGGGCGGCGGCATGCTGGTGGGCCTGTTCGAGCCCCTCGGTGCCGCCTGGCACCCGGAAGGCGCACCCGACGATTTCGCATTCGGCACGATTCCACCCGACTGGGAGCGCATGACGCCCTTCCTCGAGAAGGCCATGGACAGGATCCCGTCCCTCGCCACCGCTGGCATTCGCACGTTCTTCTGCGGACCCGAGAGCTTCACCGCCGATGTGGCCCCCATGCTCGGGCCCACACCGGAGATGCGCGGCCTGTGGTCGGCCGCGGGGCTCAACTCGCTCGGGATCCTCCAGGCGGGTGGCGTGGGCAGCCTCATGGCCACCTGGATCGTCGAGGGGTCATGCCCCGTGGACATTGCGCACTACACGGTCGAGCGCGCGACATCCGTGGAGAACACCCGACGCTTCCGCGCGGAGCGCGTCGTCGAGCAGCTCGGTTCGAGTTTCGGCGACAGTGCCTACCCGACCTTTCACAATCACACTGCGCGCGACATCCGGCGCTCACCATTGCACGACGTGTGGGTCGCCCAGGGTGCTCACTTCGCCGCGGCGGCGGGCTGGGAGTTCGTCGAGTGGTTCTATCCACCGGGCGAGGCGGAGCGTGAGATTCCCATGACCTGGGGCCGGGGCTTCTGGACGCCCTGGGTGGCAGCGGAGCACCTCACGATCCGCGAGGCGGTCGGGGCGATCGACATGACACTCATGTCGAAGTTCCTCGTGCAGGGCCCGCATGCCGCGGCAGTTCTCGATCGCCTGAGCGCGAATGCGGTGGCGGGTGATGTGGGGGCCGTGACCTACACGCAGTGGTGCAACGAACGCGGCGGCATCGAGGCAGACCTCACCGTGACGCGCCTGGGCGAGGACCGCTTCATGGTCATCGCGTCCGACATCAGCCACCGCCGGGTCGAGCGGATGATCCGCGATGAGGTCCGCGCCGGTGAATTCGCCACGGTGACGGACATGACCGCGGCGTATTGCCTGCTCACCATTCAGGGCCCGCGGTCGCGCGAGCTTCTGCAGCGGGTGAGCCCCGATGATCTCAGCGAGGAGGCCTTCCCCTACCTCACAGCGCGCGAGATCGAGATCGGCTACTCACGCGTGACCGCCCTGCGGGTGACGTACGTCGGCGAACTCGGCTTCGAACTGCTCATCCCCAGCGACCAGGCCGTCTCGGTGTGGCGTGTACTCGAGGTGGCCGGCACCGACCTGGGCTTCCGCCCCGTGGGTCTGGCAGCGATGCACGGCCTGCGACTGGAGAAGGCCTACCGCGACTACGGGGTGGACATCGATGTCACCGATACCCCGGTCTCGGCGGGATTGTCCTTCGCTGTGGCCTGGGACAAGCCGGTCGACTTCCGCGGTCGCGCCTCCCTCGAGGCGCTGCGCCATGATCGCACCAGCCGTCTCGTGCCCCTGCGCATCGATGATCCCGCGCCATTGCTGCACGGCAGTGAGTCGGTCTATAAGGACGG
Source organism: Candidatus Nanopelagicales bacterium (assembly GCA_032117435.1). Taxonomy (GTDB): domain Bacteria; phylum Actinomycetota; class Actinomycetes; order S36-B12; family S36-B12; genus Mxb001. The sequence continues at coordinate 7,986 of JAULZJ010000174.1, forward strand.
CACCTGGGTCGGCTACATCCAAGCCGGTGGATTCGGCCACACGCTCGGCACCTCCGTAGGCCTTGCCACCGTCGACAACGCTCACGGGGTGACCGCTGAGTGGCTGGGCAGTGGCGGCTTCGAGGTCGTCATCAACGGGACGTCCTACCCCGCCACGCTGCAATTCGCGCCCTTCTACGACCCCGACCGCACTCGGGTGCGCGGCTGACTGGCAGGCTTGCGCCCGTGACGACGACACCCGGCAACTGGATCATCGAGCCCGGCAGCCCCATCACGCTGCAGACCCATGACTTCCCCACGTCGCTGGAGGTGAGCGCACCAGTCACGGGTGGTGGACTGCACGTGGCGAAGTCTGCCGTGCGCCTGCGCATCGAGATGTCGCTGGAGAAGCTCAAAGCCTCCAACTTCCTCATGCAGGGTGCGGCGCGCGCGCTCATCAAGCGCTTCGACGGCGACCTGCTCATCTTCGAGGCGGAGGGCGAGGCAGCGAGTCACCCATGGACGGTGGCGGGCAATGCCAAGGCCGGTCAGGTGGACGTGCCGATGACGGTCGACGCGACGCCGCAGCCGGGTGACGACCCGAGCACGCTGCTGCTCGGGGGGTCGGTGACGATGAACGACATCTCCATTCCCATCCCCGGTCTGAGCGGGATCTCGAGCATCACCTTCAGTCTCGATGGATCCGTGGGACTGCGCGCCGGCTGAGACCGACGGCTACGCGCCGCCGAAGGTCACCTTCGCCAGGAGGATCACGATGCCGATTGAGGCATCGAGGAGACCCAGTCCCAGGGCGGCAAGCCATCCCCGCTGCTCGCGTCGTCCGCCCACCACGCCGACGACGAAGAGCACGGCGATGAGCATGAGCAGTGTTGCGACGACGGAGCCGGCGAGTTCGAAGCCGATCAGTTGCGCGAAGACGAACGCGCCGATGGCAAGGGCCCCGATGGCCAGGACAGCGAAGGACAGTCGCGCCTCCTCGCGCCACTCCGCGCGCGTCAAGGGTGCTCGAGCGACCAGGCGATGCGCGGCGGCCGCTGCCCAGAGGTGCGCGACAGCGACGGTCACGGTGGTAGCGATGATGATGACGATGAGCTCGAGCTCATCGGCGAAGATTCCCTTCCAGCTCGCTGCAGCGACCACACCGAGGAGCGTGATGGCGGCGTAGATCGCCATCGTCGTCTCAGCGAGCTTCCGGCTATCGGGCGCATCGGCCAGCCCTGAGTCGTTCATCCCATTTCCTCGGCGGTATCGATCTCATCGGCGTCGATGATCCGATAGGAGTAGCCCTGCTCGGCGAGGAATCGCTGCCGATTCTGGGCGAAGTCGGCATCCACCGTGTCCCGGGAGACGACGGTGTAGAAGCGAGCCCGGCGACCGTCGGCCTTGGGGCGGAGGAGGCGCCCTAGCCGCTGAGCCTCCTCCTGCCGGGAGCCGAAGGCGCCGCTCACCTGGATGGCCACGGATGCCTCGGGCAGGTCGACGGAAAAATTGGCCACCTTGCTCACGACGAGCACGCGCTCCTCTCCCCGCCGGAAGGCCTCGAACAGTCGCTCGCGCTCCTTGACGCCGGTCTCGCCGGTGATCGTGGGCGCTCCGACGTGCTCGGCGATCTCGGCCAGCTGATCGAGGTACTGGCCGATGACCAGGACTTGCTCGTCGGCATGGCGCTCAATGAGGTGCTCGACGAGATGAGTCTTCTGGGGGGATGTTGCGGCAAGCCGGTACCGGTCGTCGGGCTCCGCCGTGGCGTAGACGAGGCGCTCGTCGTCGGGGAGGGTGACGCGGATCTCGACGCACTCCGCCGGCGCGATCCAGCCCTGTGCCTCGACCTCCTTCCACGGAGCGTCGTATCGCTTGGGTCCGATGAGGGTGAAGACATCGCCCTCGCGGCCGTCCTCGCGGATGAGCGTGGCCGTGAGCCCGAGTCGCCGTCGAGACTGGATATCCGCCGTGAAGCGGAAGATCGGCGCGGGCAGGAGGTGTACCTCGTCATAGATGATGAGGCCCCAATCCCGCGTGTCGAAGACCTCGAGGTGCGGGAAGACACCCTTCCGCTTCGTCGTCATGACCTGGTACGTCGCGATCGTGACGGGGCGGATCTCCTTGCGCGCACCGGAGTACTCACCGATCTCGTCTTCCGTGAGCGTCGTGCGCGCGAGGAGCTCTGCCTTCCACTGGCGGGCGGACACGGTGTTGGTGACCAGGATCAGCGTCGTGGCCTGGGCACGCGCCATGGCAGCCGCTCCGACGATGGTCTTGCCCGCTCCGCAGGGCAGCACCACCACTCCGGAGCCGCCCGCCCAGAATCCCTCCACGGCATCGCGCTGGTAGTCCCGCAGATGCCAGCCGTCCTCGCGAAGTGCGATGGAATGGGCCTCCCCGTCGACGTAGCCGGCCTGGTCCTCTGCGGGCCAGCCGAGCGTGAGAAGCACCTGCTTGAGGTGGCCACGCTCGCTGGGATGCACCGCGACCGTGTCGTCGTCGATGCGCGCGCCCACGAGCGGGGCGACCTTCTTGCTGCGCAGCACTTCCTCGAGCACGGGACGGTCCGTGCTCGACAGCACTAGTCCGTGCGCAGGGTGCTTGGCGATAGTGAGTCGACCGTAGCGATCCATCGTGTCGGCGATATCCACGAGCAGCGCATGGGGTACGGCGTACCGGGAGTAGGTGAGCAGGATGTCGACCACCTGCTCGGCGTCATGCCCGGCCGCCCGGGCGTTCCACAGGGCGAGCGGCGTGATGCGGTAGGTGTGGATGTGCTCGGGGGCGCGCTCGAGCTCGGCGAAGGGCGCGATGGCGCGACGTGCGTCGTCGGCCGCGGGATGGCCGACCTCGAGGAGGAGCGTCTTGTCGCTCTGGACGATCAGTGGGCCGTCGGTCACGCGGACTCGTCCGCAAGGATGGCGGCCACGAGGGATGCGACCAGAGCGGTGCGCTCGGGCACGGCATTCGCGCTCGCCCACTCGTGCTCGGCATGTGCGCCGTCGCCGACGGCCCCGAGGCCGTCGAGCGTCGGGATGCCCATGGCTGCCGTGAAATTGCCGTCACTGGCACCGCCCACGGCGCGGGCCCCCAGCGGTGCGATGCCGATGCGTCGAGCACACTCCTCGGCGAGGCGGGCCAGGGCTTCGCCGGCAGACGGCTCCATGGCCGGCCTGTTGATGCCACCGCCGACGATGTCGACGCTGGCCCCGGGGTGGCTTGGTCGCCAGCCGCGTGCGAGGTCATCGATGCGCTGCTGCTCTTCGGCGGACCAGGCGCGCACGTCGATGCCGATGACAGCCGCGTCCGGGACGGTGTTGTCGGTGACCCCGGCTCGAGCGGTGGTGGGGGTCACCGTCGTTCCCCGGTCAGGCGAGGCCCAGGTGACAGCGCTGCGCACGAGGTCCGCGCCCTCGACGAGTGCATTGATGCCGCGCTCGGGATCGAGCCCGGCATGTGCCGCGCGCCCGGTGATCTGCACGACGTACCACGATGTGCCCTTGCGCGCGGTCTTGAGCTCACCCTCGACCGATGGCTCGAGGACGAGTACGGCATCCGCATCCCGTGCGGCGTCTTCGATCACGGCACGCGAGCAGCCAGAACCGATCTCCTCATCCGTCGTCAGGAGAAGTCCGACACCCGCATCAGGACCCAGGCCGAGCAGGGCCACCGCTCCGATCGCCTGGACGACGCCGACCTTCATGTCGAAGACACCGGGCCCGCGTAAGCGGTCGCCTTCGACCGCCCACGGGATCCGCTCGAGGGTGCCCATGGGCCACACCGTGTCGAGGTGGCCCAGCAGCAGGACGCGCGGGCGCTCGGGTCCCCAGCGCAGCACGGGTCGGCCGTCGTGGATCTCGACCTGGCCGGGGGAGCCCAGCCAGGACTCGACCAGCGCGGCGGCCGCGGCCACGACCTGCTCGCAAGCGCCGACGTCCGAGGAGGGGGACTCGACCTCGACGAGAGTGCGGACGGCACCGATGAGGTCGGCCTGACGGGAGCGCGCCGTGGCGAGGAGGTCCGAGGTCACTGGGCCATGGTGCCCCATCGCGGCCTCGGCGGCGTGCGGGGAGGTACCTTGCGGATACCGTGTGCGCGTGCGCATCGAGTTGGCGGAGGATGCTGCGGGCATGGCGCAGGCACGGGCGGTGTTCGACGAGGTCTGGCCCGGCGAGGGCACCCAGGTGACCCCGAATCTCCTGAGGGCCCTCGTGCACGCGGGCGGATACTGCAGTGTCGTCATCGACGAGGATGCCTCCGACCGAGTGATCGGCGCGGCACTCGGCTTCCCGGCTCGCCAGGATCAGCGACCGGGAGGGATCTTCCTCCACAGCCATATGGCGGCTGTGCTCGATGGCTATCGCGACCGGGGGATCGGTGCGGCCATCAAGCAGCATCAGCGTGCGTGGGCCCTCGAGCAGGGCATCCCGGTCGTGTCATGGACCTTCGATCCCCTCGTAAGACGCAACGCCCACCTCAACGTCAATCGGCTCGGCGTGGAGGTGCGCGCCTATCACCCGGACTTCTACGGCGTGATGACCGACGCCATCAATGCCGGCGACCGCACGGATCGACTCGTCGCCTGGTGGGTGGTGGACTCCGAGCGTGCGCATGCGGCATCGCGAGGCGACCTCGTCATCCCCGACCACGAGGGCCTGCTGCGCACGTCGCGCGACCTCATCCGGCTCGAGGGAGGCGTGCCGCACCTCTCCGATCCGCCCGCGCCAGGAGAGGCCGTGCTCGTCTCGCTCCCCGATGACGTCGTCACCCTGCGTCGCACCGATCCCGCACTCGGCCTTGAGTGGCGTCTCGCGGTGCGCGCAGCACTTACCTCGGCGTTCGCGGCCGGGCTTCGCGTCACCGCCGTCACCACTGAGGGCGCCTACGTCCTCAGCCCCGAGGAGGGCACATGAGCGACATCGACCTCATCCGGCTGCATCGCATCGACATGCCGCTGGTGCGGCCCTTCCGCACGTCCTTCGGCACGCAGGAGGCTCGGGATGTGCTGCTCGTCGAAGTCGTGAGCGGTGGCTCTTCCGGCTGGGCCGAGTGCGTTGCGATGGAGTGGCCCGGCTACTCCGCGGAGTACGTCGACGGCGCGGTCGATGTTCTCGTCGAGCACCTGATCCCTGCGGCGCTGGGTGATGGCAACGGCGATCCGCACGAGGTGCACCGGCGACTGCGCAGATTCCAGGGGCACCCCATGGCCAAGGCCTCGCTGGAGACCGCGGTCCTCGACGCGTGGCTCCGCCAGCATGAGCAGTCGCTCGCGGACTACCTGGGGGCCGTGCGCACCGAGGTCGACTGCGGGGTCTCCGTCGGCATCCCCTCGAGCATCGACGCGCTCCTGGACGAGGTCGCGACGTACGTCGATGCCGGCTATCGGCGCATCAAGCTCAAGATCGAGCCCGGGTGGGACGTCGAAGCGGTCAGTGCTGTCCGTGGGGCATGGCCCGACATGCCGATCCAGACCGATGCCAACCAGGCATATACGCGCGGTGATGCCGCGCTGCTCGCGGCCATGGACGAATTCAACCTGCTCCTGGTCGAGCAGCCGCTGCCCGAGGACGACCTGCGCGGCCACGCGCTGCTTGCCCAGGAGATCACGACGCCCGTGTGCCTGGACGAGTCGATCATCTCCGTGGCCACCGCAGATACCGCGATCGCCTTCGGCGCAACGAGCGTCATCAACATCAAGCCCGGTCGCGTGGGGGGATACCTCGAGGCCAAGGCGATTCACGATCTGTGCGTGGTGCGCGATGTGCCGGTGTGGTGCGGAGGCATGCTTGAGACCGGGATCGGTCGCGCAGCCAATGTCGCACTCGCAGCGTTGCCCGGCTTCACGCTCCCCGGCGATACGAGCGCCTCGAGTCGCTACTTCGCCACGGACATCACCGAGCCGTTCGTGCTGCAGGATGGCCGCCTACGGGTGCCGACGGGCCCGGGCATAGGCGTCGAGCCGATCCCAGCACTGTTGGGCGAGTTCACCACCTGGTCAGCGGAGATCCACCTGCGCTAGTGCGTCGAGCAGTGACGTCAGGGCGTGTGCGACGCGATGTCGGCGGCTTGGATCAGGGCGACGGGGAAGGTGCGGATCTCGCCCGTCACACGGTCGATACCGGTGAGCACGCCCGCCTGGAGGCGCAAGGGGTCGACCAGCGCCTCGCCATCCGCATGCATGATGCGCACCGGGCACTCCAGTGAGATGGCGCGGCGCAGCACTGTCAGGGTCTCGGTGACCGGCATGGGCTCGAGTGCTTGCGCGGCCGCGTCCTGGCTGCTGTCCTGTCGTTGGCCCCCGCGGAGGGTGGTGATGGCGGCGCGGATGAGCGCAGGCTGAGCGTCTCGCCGCACCACGGGTGCGGATACGGTGCGCTGTGCGCGAGCGCGCCTGCGCGGAGGGAATGCCACCTCTCCGCTGGGCGTCTCGGCGACCGGATGCAGCCCGAGGTCACGCAGGATAGTGATCGCATCCTCGATCCTGCCGGACACCGTCACGACGGTGGGCGCCGCTCTTGCGCAGCCGAGGTCAGCGGCTCGCGGATCGGCGAGGAGCGCAGCGAGGGCTGCCTCGTCGTCGCATCGGATGTACGCCGTGGCGATGCCGACCCTGACGGTGCCATGCCGACGTGCCGAGTCGTCGATGAGGTAGGAGAGTGGCTGGGGCACCGGGGTGATCGATGCCCGAGCGAGGAGGTCATGCAGCGACGCGGCATCGCGTCCCGCGTCCAGGGCCCGGCGCACCGAATCGGCAGTGAAACGATAGACGACGGCGCCGCCGGTGCTCTCGACATCCGCCATCAGGCGCAGGTCGCGCGCGAGTTCGGGCACCAGCGGGCCGGGTGCGACGGCGGTGAGATCGGCCTGCAGCAGCACGTGATCGAGTGGTTGTGGCATGGCTTCGGCGGCCGTATCGACAGCATCGCTGGCATTCCGGGCGGCCTGCGCACCCATGCGCGACAGCGCGCCGCCGCCCGTGAAGCCCAGGATCTCCAACTCGGCGATGATCGCGCGCACGTGGGCATCGCGCTCGGGACCGACCTGGCGGGGAGCGCGGTCGTGCAGAGCGCGCAGGACGGCCTCGGGGTCGATGGGTGCCTCACCCGCGGCCAGTCCGGACAGGATCGCGATGACCTGCTCGCGCAGGAGTGGTTGACCGCGTCGCTCGACGTCCTCGGACAGTGCATTCGCCTCGGTGCCGATGAGCGACGGCGCACGAGTCGATGTCCACCATGCCCGCGCGAGGGCCACCCACTGCTCGGGGAGTGCCAGGTCGTGCCAGGTTTCGTAATCCTCCGTGGGGCGCCAGCGCTCCTCCGCGTCACGACCGATGAGGCCTGCGGCGTATGCCGTCTCGATCCACAGCGCGGCGCTGCGCTCGTCGGCATCGATCCCGCGGCCTGCGGCGCTGAGCTCGCGCACGCCCAGCCCTCCTTTGCGCAGGACTGGGGGAGCGTCTTCACCTGACCAGGTCTCCGCGATGGCGGTCACCCCCATGACCGAGGCGAGCGCGTGCTGTCCCGCCGTGCGCTCAACGAGAGCTGCGTCCCGCTGGATGGTCGCCATGGGCGGTGGAGGCCAGACGATGTCGCGCCGGGAGTCGGAAGCGAGGGACTCTCGCGCTGTGCGCACGAGACGCAGGGCGTCATCGCCTCCCCAGATGAGCGCCAGGACCCGCAGGCGCTCGAGGGCCGCGTCGACATCGCTCAGGAGATCTGCGGCGAATGAATCGACGATGCCCGCGCGCGTGCACGGCTCCTGGGCGGCAGCGACCGCATGCGCGACGGTCAGGGTGAGTGCATCGAGTCGATCCAGGGCGCGTGACGTGGAGACTGCCGCTCCCGCGCGGGCGGCGAGCGCGGTCATGTCAGCGGGCACCGGATGCAGCAGGTCGGGACGGCCGACGAGGAGCAGCGCGAGGTCGTCGTCGGAGCGACTACGGAGGTCGTCGGCCAGACTGCGCACCTGACGACGTTACCCCTAGGCTCGTCGGGTGCGGTCCGTGGGCTTCGACCTCGACATGACCCTGGTCGACTCGGCTGACGGGATCGTCACCTCCGTGCAGTTCGTCATCGGGCAGTACGGCGTCCAGGCGGACGGGGATGACATCCGATCGACGATAGGCCTTCCCCTCGACCACGTCTTCCCGCGCTGGCTCCCGGAGGAGCCCTCCGACGTGCTGCTGGCGGCGTACCGCGCGCACTATCGCGAGCATGGCATCCCGCTGACGCGTCCTATGCCGGGCGCGAGCGACGCCATCTCTGCTGTCCACGCCCGGGGTGATCGCGTGCTCGTCGTCACGGCGAAGTACGGAGCAATCGCCGGCCTCGCACTCGAAGCAGCGGGCCTCGATGCGGACGTAATCGTGGGCGACCTCTTCGCCGAGGGCAAGGCGATCGCATTGCGCGAGCATGATGCGTGGGCCTACGTGGGCGATCATCCCGGGGATGTGCGAGCGGCTCGCACGGCCGGCGTTCACTCATTGGTGGTCCCGACGGGACCTACTTCGCTGGAGGAGTTGCACGCCGCCGGACCCGATGTCGTGCTCCCGGACCTCACCCACCTCGCGGATTGGATGGCGAGGGCTAGCGCCGACGCGACCGCGCTGACACAGCCAGTCCCACGATCACCAGGGCCAGCCCCACGCCGGTGATCATCGAGAGGAACCACCAGGCCGAGGGCAGTTCGAGGCCCGGGATCACCAGCGGCAGTATGGCGATCAGCGTGCAGACCAGGCCGATGACCGTCACGACGGCGCCGATGCGCAGGATCCGGTCGCCCGGCGTGCGGGGGAATGCCACCACCCCACCCTAGGGGCGCGTGGCCGCTCGCACCCGTCTAGCCTGGTCTCCGGTGCCCTTCCGGCGCCTGCCTCGAGAAGGGACTGCCATGCCGACCGGCAAGGTCAGGTGGTACGACGTCGACAAGGGCTTCGGCTTCCTCGCGACCGACGATGGCGAGGACGTCTTCGTCCATGCCTCCGCGCTGCCCGAGGGCACGACGTCGCTCAAGCAGGGAGCCAAGGTCGAGTTCGGCATCGTCGATGGCAAGCGCGGCAAGCAGGCGTTGACCGTGACCCTCCTCGAGCAGCCCGTGTCCGTCGTGAAGGCTGGTCGCAAGCCCGCCGACGACATGGCGGTGATCCTCGAGGATCTCATCAAGCTCATGGACAGTTCCTCAAATCAGTTGCGACGTGGGCGCTATCCAAGCGATGACCACTGCCGCAAGATGGCCGCTGTGATGCGCGCCGTCGCCGACGACTTCGACGTCTGAGGGGCTGTCGTGAGACTGCGTAGTTCCGTGCTGGCGGGGTCCCTCGCCCTGGTCAGTATCTTCGCGCTGTCCGCGTGCGAGAAGCCCGCGCCCGGGGTGTCCGTCGTCTCCGGCATGACATCCGCCCATCGGGCTGCGCTGTGCTGGTCCTTCGACGGTGAGCCGCTGAGCGCGGAGACCTGCGCGCAGGATGTGGTGACCAAGGCCCTGGACGGCGCCGATGTCGCGCGCGTCCCCGTCATCCCCGGCCAGGTGATCGGCATCAGCGTCGATCCGGTTGTGGCCGATGCTGGCTGGTACCCGGTCATCGGCTCGCAGCGCCTCACGCAGCAGCCCATCACGTCGACGTACTACCGCTTCACCTACCCCGACCTGCAGGAGGTGCCAGCCAACGGTGCCCCCCTGCAGATTGTCGCGGGCGGCGAGGGCACTCTCGGCCTCTGGGTCTTCCAGTTGATACCCGCCCCCGGTGTGGAGTGATGCGCTGATGCCCGACACCGTCCTTGCCAAGTCGGCCGACGTGGCGCGAGCGGCTGCGGAGGATGAGGCGCCCTGGGGCACTGTCGGCGAGCACGTGGGGATCGAGTACGACGACGAGCGAGTCGCGACCCACTACTTCGCCTGCCTCGACCCTGCCTATGCGGGGTGGCGCTGGTCGGTCACTGTCGCTCGTGCACCGCGCGCGAAAGCCGCGACGGTCGACGAGGTCGTGCTCCTGCCGGGACCCGATGCCCTCGTCGCACCTCCCTGGGTGCCCTGGGCAGAACGGGTGCGGCCCGGTGACCTTGCGGTCGGCACGATCTGGCCGACTTTCGCCGAGGACCAGCGACTCACCGCCGGGCTGACCGGCCTCGACGAACTCGATGGCCTCGCCGACCGCAGTCCCGTGCATCCCAGTCAGTGGGAGATCGGGCTCGGGCGCCCGCGCGTGCTCTCGGTGGCGGGCCGTGACGAGGCGGCGGAGCGCTGGTGGGCAGGCGAGCGCGGTCCCGAGGCTCCGATGGCTCGCTCCGTGTCGCTCACGTGCTCCACGTGCGGCTTCCTGGTGCCGATGGGCGGTTCACTCGGCCAGGCATTCGGCGTGTGCGCCCAGGAGATGTCACCGGCGGACGGCTGTGTCGTGTCCCTCGCCTTCGGCTGCGGTGCTCACTCCGAGGTCCTCCCGATCGAGCGGGAGCCGGTGAATGCGCCGACCCAGGACTTCGTGGGCTTCGATTCCCTCGATCTCCAGCAGGTGGACGCTGACGCGGAGGTCGATCAGTCCGACGATGTCGCGGCTGAGGAGCCTGTCGATCAGGACTGACGGCGGTGCCGACGACGGCGTCGTCCGAGCACCAGGGCGAGACCGGGAAGTCCGAGCAGGGCTCCGATGGCGCAGACCAGCGTCCAGCGATCGGTGTCGACCCCCCAGGACGATCCCCACACTTGGACGGCGATGAGCGCCAACACCCAGAGGGCCGCGCCGATCGCGATCGCCGCGACGCCGTCGTCGTCCCGGCTGCGCAGCGCCGGATCTGCCTCGATCTGCTCGAGGGTGAGGCGTGAGTCCACGTCACGAGGCTAGCCGATCATCGGTCGGGGACGGCCGTGCCTAGAGTGGAGCAATGGATCACCGGGTACGCCGTCTCATCACGGTCGGGGTACTCGTCCTGCTGGTCACGGCGATCGGGATCGCCGCACTGACGCGGTGATCCAGGCTCCTAGGCGGTGACATCCTCGGGCACGCGCTTCCACATCAGCAGCCCGAAGCTGGCACCGAAGAAGATCAGCATGAGCGCGAACGCGTTATGCACTCCCCAGGCGTCGGCAAGTGCGGCGAGGGCGAAGGGCGCGACCCCGTTCATCATGCCGATGCCGGCGCTCGTCCACCCTGCGGCCCGGTCGGGCTGGCCTGCCGAGGCGCGCATGGCTCGACCGATCCCGAGGGGGAAGTGCATGCCGATCCCGATGCCGATGAGGACTAGGCCGATGATGAGCGGCACGGCACCTGAGACGAGCCACGTATAGGTGAAGGCGGCGGCCGCGAAGATGATCGAGCCCCCGAACACCATCTCCGAGGACACGCGCTCGACCAGGCGAGACCCGATGAGTCGACCGATGATCATCCCGACCACGATCGCCGCGATGGTGGCGGAGGCTGATCCTGCTTCGAGACCTCCGCGCTCGCGGAGCAAATCAGGGCCCCACTGCAAGAGGGTCATCTCGACACTCGTGAGCAGGATGAGCGTGATGACCGCCCACCAGACCAGGCCGGGTAGCCGGGGTGCATCCGCTCGCGACTCGGTCTCCGTGCCGACGTTGAAGGGCTCGATGGCCTTGCCTCTGAGCAACTCCAGGCCGATGACGGCGACCACGAGCAAGATGAGCCCGAGTCGCCAGCCCAAGAAGGTTGTCGCGCCGATACCCACCGCCAGGATGCCCAGGAGTGCTGCGACGGAACCGAGCAGATTCGCCTCGAGGAGTGAGGCATCGGCGGCTACCCCCTGGCGCGCCTCCAGGTAGGCGCTCACGCCGACGGCGCAGAAACTCGCCCCGAGCGAGCCGATGAAGGGACCGAGGGCGATGAACCACAGCGGGCCGTCGGAGATGTAGATGATCGATCCCACCGCGACGAAGACAGCACCCGCGCGCAGCATGAGGCCACGTCCCCACCGGCGCACGACTGGCGCGGCGAGGAAGCTGCCGAGGGTTCCGCCGACAGCCAGGGCGATGCTCAGGGTCGATGCTGCCGTGCGCGTGAGGCCCTCGTCGTCGCGTAGCAGGGTGAGCGACGAACCGAAGGCGAAGATGAACCAGCCGAGCAGGCCGATTTGGCCGTAGGCGAGGAGGGTGGTGCGATCCCGCACCGGTTTGACGAGGGGGTGGAGGATCCCGTCATCCGTCACGTGAGCTGAGAGATGACGTAGTCGATCGAGCGAGTCAGCTGCCGGACATCATCGGGATCCACCGCGGGGAAGACCGCGACACGGATCTGATTGCGGCCGAGCTTGCGGTAGGGCTCCGTGTCCACGATGCCGTTGGCACGCAGTGCCTTGGTGATCCGAGTGGCGTCGATGCTGTCGTCGAAGTCGATCGTGGCGACGACGGCGGAGCGCTTGGCGGGATCGGACACGAAGGGCTGCGCGACCGGGCTGGCCTCGGCCCAGTCGTAGAGGATCCCCGAGGACTCAGCCGTGCGCGCGGTGCACCAGTCCAGTCCGCCGTTGCCGAGGAACCAGTCCACCTGCTCGGCCATGAGGTAGATCGTGGCCAGCGCCGGGGTGTTGTAGGTCTGATCCTGGCGGGAGTTGTCGACGGCGATGGACAGGTCGAGGAATGCCGGAGTCCATCGTCCGCTCGCGGTGATCTGCTCCACGCGCGCGAGGGCGGCCGGCGACATCAGCGCGAACCACAGCCCGCCGTCCGAGCCGAAGCTCTTCTGCGGGGCGAAGTAGTAGACGTCGGTCTGCGAGGCGTCGAGAGGCAGTCCGCCCGCCCCCGATGTGGCATCCGTAAGCACGAGGGCGTCGTGATCAGCACCTGGGACGCGCGTCGGGGCGATGGCGACGCCGGTGGACGTCTCGTTGTGCGGCGTGCAGTAGGCGTCGATGCCGGCTTCGGCGGAGAACGCCGGCGCATCACCTGGGTCGGCCTTGATGATCGTGGGATCGCCCAGGTGGGGTGCCTCCTTGGCGGCGGTCGCGAACTTCGCACCGAACTCCCCGAAGGAGAGGAACTGCGCACGATCCCGAATGAGGCCGAAGGTCGCGATGTCCCAGAATGCGGTCGATCCGCCGTTGCCCAGGATGACCTCGTAGTCCTCGGGCAGGGAGAAGAGGTCGGTCAGGCCGGAGCGCAGGCGCCCCACCTGGGACTTCACGGTCTTCTGTCGGTGCGAGGTGCCGAGGTAGGTGCCGGCGACGGCGAGCAGCCCGCTCACCTGCTCTCGGCGCACCTTGGACGGTCCGGCACCGAATCGGCCATCGCCAGGGAGCAGGCCGGTAGGGATCTTAATGTCGTCGCTCACGGCGGCAAGGCTACGCAGGGTGCGGATCAGCGGCGGACGGAGGTCGGGCGTGACTCGCGGGTGGATGGCGTGTAGCCCGACGGGGCGACCATCTCGGCATCCCATCCCGGCACAGCCTCGGGGATGCGCGGGCCAGGGCCGACGTACCGGGCGGAGGGGCGCACGAGGCGGCCGGTGCGCTTCTGCTCGAGGATGTGAGCGCTCCAGCCCGCAAGTCGCGCGCAGGTGAACATCGACGTGAACATCTGAGCCGGGACCTCGGCGAAGTCGAGCATGATGGCAGCCCAGAATTCGACATTGGTCTCGAGGATGCGATCGGGCCGGCGCGAACGAAGCTCGGCCAGGGCCGCCGTCTCGAGTGCGAGGGCGATCTCGTAGCGCGGAGCATTGAGCTCCTGCGCCGTGCGTCGTAGTACGCGGGCCCGTGGATCCTCCGCGCGGTAGACGCGATGCCCGAAGCCCATGAGGCGCTCACCGCGGTCCAAAACTCCGCGGATATAGCCCTCGGCGTCGCCGGTGCGCTCGATCTCCTCGATCATGCCGAGGACACGGGACGGCGCCCCGCCGTGTAAGGGGCCGCTCATCGCCCCGATAGCACCCGAAATGGCGGCGGCGACATCGGCGCCCGTGGAGGCGATGACTCGGGCGGTGAAGGTCGAGGCATTCATGCCGTGCTCGGCCGCGGAGACGAAGTAGGCATCGACTGCCTCCACGTGGCGCGGATCGGGGTCGCCGCGCCACCGTGTCATGAAGCGTTCGACGATGGTGGAAGCGCCGTCGATGCGTGCCTGCGGCACCATCGGCACGCCGAGGCCGCGGGCCGCCTGGGCCACGAAGGACATGGCCATGATCGAGACGTGCGCGAGATTCTCGCGCGCGATGTCATCGTCGATATCGAGCAGCGGCTTGAGTCCCCATCCCGGCGCCAGCATCGCGATCGCCGACTGCACGTCGACGCGCACGTCACCGGAGTGCACGGGAATCGGGTAGGGCTCGGCGGGGGGAAGTCCCGGATTGAACTCGTTGTCGACCAGAAGGCCCCAGACATTGCCGTAGGAAACGCGGCCCACGAGGTCCTCGATGTCCACTCCGCGGTAGCGGAGCGACCCGCCATCGCGGTCGGGCTCGGCGATCTGGGTTTCGAAGGCCACCACACCCTCGAGACCCGGCACGAAGTCGCTCATGACCCCATTCAACCCCACTCCTCGCGGGGTCCGTGTCCGGGCGTGATGGGATCGGGGCGTGGCTGACGAACACGACCTGCGGGCGATGCGGCTCGCCTACGACCGAGGGACGCTCATCGAGGCCGACCTCGCGGCCGACCCGCTGACGCAGTTCCGCCGCTGGCTCGCTGACGCCGTTTCCGATCGGCTGGTCGAGCCCAATGCAATGGTCCTCTCGACGGTCTCGCGGGATGGCGTACCCAGCGCTCGCACGGTGCTCCTCAAGGATGCCGATGCGCGGGGGTTCGCTTTCTACACCAACCTCCAGTCGCGCAAGGGCCGTGAGCTCGATGCCACTCGGCGCGCGGCGTGCGTCTTCCCCTGGCTGCCCCTGCACCGGCAAGTCGTCGTCGTCGGCGAGGTAGTCGAGGTGCCGCGTGAGGAGGCCGCGAGCTACTTCGCGTCGCGTCCGCATGGATCGCAGGTAGGTGCGTGGGCCAGTCGGCAGTCCGAGGTGATCGCGGATCGTGCCGTGCTGGACGAGAGGTACGCCGATCTCATCGAGAGATTCCCCAGCGAGGTGCCGCTGCCTGACTTCTGGGGTGGCTGGATCATCGTGCCGGAGTCGGTCGAATTCTGGCAGGGTCGCGAGTCGCGTCTGCATGATCGACTGCGGTATCGCCGCGTGCGCGATGGCGGCCTCGATGACCCGGGTGCCTGGCAGATCGAGCGCCTGTCACCCTGAGCCCAACATGGCACGCATCTTCGCCGACCTGACCCCGCTGCGGGAGAGCCCGGCCTTCCGCCGTCTGTGGATCGGCCACAGCGTCGGCACGGCCGGCCAGCAGATGACGTCGGTCGCGGTCGTGCTCGAGGTCTACGACCTCACCGGGTCCTCATGGGCCGTGGGGCTCACCGGGCTCTTCCAACTCGTGCCGCTGGTCGTCCTCGGGCTCTACGGTGGGGCACTCCTGGACCGCTTCGACCGGCGGCGGGTTGCCCTCATCGCCACGATCGGCCTGTGGGTCAGCACCCTGGCCTTGGTCCTGCAGTCCCTCGCGGGACTCGGGTCGGTCCCGCTCCTCTATGCGATCATCGCCGTGCAGTCGGGCTTCTTTGCCGTCGCCAACCCCGCACGCCAGGCGATCATTCCGCGCTTGGTGCCGTCCCACCTGCTGCCCGCGGCCAATGCTCTCAACACCCTGACCTGGGGACTCGCCTTCACTATTGGCCCGGTCGTCGCGGGTTTCGTCATCGCCTGGTCGGGCACCGTCACCACCGTCTACGTCCTCGACCTGATCGTCTTCGCCATCTCCGTCTGGGCAATGTGGCGCCTGCCGTCCCTGCCCCCCGAGGGTGTCGCGCCCGACGCTGCGCGTGGCTGGCGCAGCGTCCTCGAGGGCATTCGCTTCCTCAAGGGCAAGCGCAACCTGCAGATGTCCTTCTACCTCGACATCGTCGCGATGGTCTTCGGGATGCCGCGTGCGCTATTCCCGGCAATCGCGACAGCGTGGTACGGCGGATCGCTCGCCGACGTCGCCTTCATCGTCGGGTTGCTGTCTGCAGCGCCCGCCGTGGGATCCGTGGTCGCCACGGTCGTCTCCGGGCCGCTCGGTCGCGTGCGCCGCCAGGGCCTTGCGGTCGTGATCTCGATATGCATCTGGGGCGGCGCCATCGCGATCTTCGGCCTGGTGCGCGAGCTGCCCGTCGCCCTCTTCCTGCTCGCGATCGCGGGCGGTGCCGACTCGGTCAGTGCGATCTTCCGCTCGACGATCCTGCAGGCGGCGACCCCCGATGATTACCGCGGCCGACTCCAGGGCATCTTCACGGTCGTCGTCGTCGGCGGACCGCGTCTCGGCGATGTCGAGGCGGGTGGTGTCGCGGAAGTCTTCGGTGAGACCGTGTCGGCGGTCTCGGGCGGCCTTCTCACCATCGCCTTCACCGGCGTACTCATCGCCGCTGTGCCCGCCTTCCTCCGCTACGACGCCGAGCATCCCGTGCCGTAAGTGCGGCACGTCTTGCTCACGGCAGATAGGCGTCGAGGATCCGCGCGACGAGATCATCCGGGTCGACTCCCTGGGCCTTGGCCTCCGCGCGCAGGCGCTTGCGCACCGACTTGGGCACGCGAGCGCCGAGATCGACGTACTTGTCCTTGGGCGGTCCGGTGATGGCATCGGCCGCTGTCGCGCCCCTGCCGGGCTTCAGGCTCTTGGACTTGGACTTGGCCTCGCCCTCCTTGACGCCCCCGGGCACGGGGGTAGGCAGCGGGCGACCGCTCACGGGATGCAGATCGGCATCGGGGGCGCGGCTCAGCGCCGGCTTGGGCTTCTGCTGGCTCATCGGACCTCCGGGGTGTGCATGTCAGGGTACGTCGCTCACGCGAGCAGGCGGTCAAGGATGTCGTCGTAGGCGTCGGCCACCTCGGAGGCGCCGGGCGAGCGCCACGCCTGCACCGGCACGCCCGCACCCTGTGCCTGCTGCACGGCGGAGCGCTCGGGGATGACCGGATCCAGCACCAGGTCGCCGTACACCTCGCGCAACTCGTCGATGCGGAAGCGGTGCTCGGAGAGGGTGCCGCGGACGCGATTGACCAGCACACCGGCTGGGCGCAGGCGGAGATTGACCGAGGTGCGGGCCGCCTCGACGGCGCGCAGCGCACGCGTCGCGCCCTGCAGTGCGAAGAAGCCCGGCTCGGTGACGACGAGGGCCGTGTCCGCGGCGGCGAGCCCATTGCGGGTGAGCTCGTCCAGGGAGGGTGGGCAGTCGATGAGC
>JAULZJ010000175.1:0-1853 GCA_032117435.1 Candidatus Nanopelagicales bacterium
GTACGCGCGTGAAGTCCTCCCGCTGAAGCGGCAGGAGCGCATCGAGGGCTCCGCGTCTCTCGTCCTCGTCGCGCGCCAGGATCAGGCGCTCGACGTACTGCTTGCGATCGCCGAGGAACATGTGCTCCGTGCGCAGGAGTCCGATGCCCTCCGCACCCATGCGTCGTGCGCGTGCCGCATCGGGGGCATTATCGGCATTGGCACGCACCAGCATGCGCCGCGATCGGTCCGCATGGCGCATGATGCGATCGACGGACTTGATGAGGTCCCGCGTCGCCTCATCGGCATCATGCAGAGCCGACGCCACGCCTTCCTCGAAGTACCGCACGACCGAGGAGGGAACCACCGGCACTTGACCGCGGAAGACTTCCCCACTGCTGCCGTCGATGGAGATGACATCTCCCTCGTTGATGACGGCGCCGTCCGGCGTCGTGATGCGCTTGGCCACCGTGTCCACGGTGAGCTCCTCCGCGCCACAGACAGCCGTCTTGCCCATGCCGCGGGCGACGACAGCCGCGTGGGAGGTCTTGCCGCCACGGCTGGTCAGAATGCCCGCCGCCGCCACCATGCCCTCGAGATCATCCGGATTGGTCTCGCGACGCACGAGGATGACCTCACGACCTGACTCTGCCCACTCCACCGCGGTGCGCGAGTCGAAGACCACCGCACCGACTGATGCTCCCGGTGAGGCGCTCACGCCGCGCGCCAGCAGATCGTGGCCGGTGTCACTGGCGAACCGGGGGAACATGAGCTGGACGAGTTGCGCGCCCGAGACCCGGCGGACTGCCTCGCCCATGTCGATGACACCCTCATCGACAAGTTGCACAGCGATGCGAAAGGCCGCTGCTGCGGTGCGCTTGCCCACACGCGTCTGCAGCATCCAGAGCTTGCCGCGTTCGACCGTGAACTCGATGTCGCAGAGATCCTGATAGTGGAGCTCGAGCCTCCGCATGATGTCGAGGAGTTCCTCGTAGACCTCCGGGTTGCGCTCCCCCAACTCGACCAGGGGCAGCGTGTTGCGGATGCCCGCCACGACATCCTCGCCCTGGGCATCGGGGAGATAGTCGCCGTACACACCCGGTGCCCCGGTCGCCGGATCCCGAGTGAAGGCCACTCCCGTGCCTGAGCCCTCGCCGAGATTGCCGAAGGCCATGACCTGGACGTTGACGGCCGTCCCGAGGTCATGGGGGATGCGCTCACGCCGGCGATACAGGCGGGCTCGATCGGTGTTCCACGACCGAAAGACCGCGAGGATCGCGAGGTCGAGTTGCTCCCGAGGATCCTGGGGGAAGTCACGTCCGGTCTGGGCCATGATGATCTGCTTGTACGCCGAGACGAGTTGCTTCAATGCCGACACCGGGATGTCGACGTCGGACGTGACGCCTGCCTCAGCCTTGATCTTGTCCAGCGCGCCCTCGAAGAGGTGACCCTCGATGTCGAGCACGGTCTTTCCGAACATCTGGATGAGCCTGCGATAGGAGTCCCAGGCGAAATGCTTGTCGTCGGTGATGCGCGCCATCCCCTTGACGCTGGCATCGTTGAGACCGATGTTGAGGACGGTCTCCATCATGCCCGGCATGGAGTAGCGCGCACCCGAGCGCACCGACACGAGCAGCGGATCCTCCGGATCCCCCAGACGCCTACCCATGCGCTCCTCAAGGCGATCCAGCTGGACGCTGATCTGCTCGACGAGTTCCTCCGGCTCCGATCCGGTCTCCAGGTAGACGCGGCAGGCCTCGGTCGTGATCGTGAAGCCCGGCGGCACCGGGAGGCCCAGGCGCGTCATCTCGGCGAGGTTGGCCCCCTTGCCGCCGAGGAGATCGGACTGGCCCCGGCTTCCACGGGCGAAGTCA
>JAULZJ010000176.1:0-3695 GCA_032117435.1 Candidatus Nanopelagicales bacterium
CAACGTCGCTCCCGGCATGACCGAGACGTCACTCGTGCCGCAGGCCCTCGCCGCCGCCGACATCGACATGGGCGCGCAGATGGCCGCCCTCGTCGAGCGGGCCGTCGCCCGCGTCTAGGCGATCTCCACGACCTCCACGTCGTACCCCGTCGCGCCCGAGGGCACGACGTCGCGGACTTCACTGGTCTGCGTCTCACCGAGGCCGTTGGTCGCGCGTACGGCAATGGTGTGGCGACCCGGTGTGGCCTCCCAGTCCAGCCACCACTGACGCCAGGTGCGCGGGTTGGGTTGCTCAGCGAGTTGCGCGTCCTGCCAGGGGCCGTCGTCGACGCTCACCTCGACCCGGCTGATGCCATCACCGTCCATCGCCCACGCGACGCCGCCGATCGCCGTCCGCCCGACGGAGAAGCTGCCATCCGGCAGGTCGATGCGACTACCTGTGAGCACCGGTGCCTCCGTGGCCCATCCGCGCACGGTCCAGTACGCCGGATCCTGCGCGTACGTCGACGCGCTGATGCGCGTGACCCACTTGGTCGCGGAGATGAAGCCGTAGAGCCCGGGGATGATCATGCGCACGGGGAATCCATGCTGGATCGGCAGCGGCTCGCCGTTCATCCCGATAGCGAGCAGTGGCTCACGCTCGGCAAGACCATCGAGCGGCGTGCTGCAGGTCCATCCGTCGACCGAGGTGCTGAAGAGTTGGTCCGCGCCCGGTTCGATACCGGCCCGCTCGAGCAGGGGGAGGAGCGGCGTACCAAGCCAGCGCGCGGTGCCGATGAGGTCCCCGCCGATCGGATTGGAGACGCACATGATCGTGACGTCGCGCTCCACCATGGGCATCTCGAGGATGTCGGCGTAGGTGAGGGTGAAGGGGCGGCGCACCATCCCGTCGAAGGTGAGCGTCCACTCCTCCGATGTCACCTGCGGCACGATCACGGCCGTGTCGATCCGATAGAAGTCGGCGTTAGGCGTGACGAAAGGCGCCATGCCGGGCACGGGCGCCTGGACACCCGCCGGCAGCGCAGCGAGCGGCTGCGCGGGCTGGGGCAGGACGGCGGCAACGCGTGACGCGACGGCGCTTGCGCGGTTGGTGAGCCACCGAGCGCTTGCTAGCGCCGCCCCGCCCACAACGACGATGCCACCGACTCCGAGCAGCACGTTGCGCCGGCTCACCTCCCTGGGGTGCTGCCGCAGAGGCGCATCCTCCGCACCATCGAGCTCCGGCGAGGTCCCGGTGGTCGCGAGCCGGGCGAGCAGCCAGAGCGCCAGCGCAGCTGCGGCACCCGCGATGAGTGAGGGGAGCGGTGCAAGTAAGGCATCCACCGGTCGCAGCAGGGCTGCCACTGCACCCACCACTCCGCCGACGACCATGACCTGCACGCCGACTCGAGGTCGCGTGCGCGAGGCCACGCCCGCCCAGGCCGCGATGGCGACGACGCTCACGACCACGACACCGATGACGACGGACTTCGCCGCCGTGCCGAAGGTCGAGGTGGCCCACTCCTTCACCGGGGCGGGTGGGATGTCGATGGCGGTCGAGGCCACCACCTCGATGGGGGCATAGGCCGGATCGATGAGCGCGGCCAGGACAGTGCCGATCGCGACTCCGAATGCCGCGGCGAGCACTCCGAAGACGGCGTACACCCAGCGGCTCACCCCGTCACGGTACGTCGCGCCGCGCGACGGGGCACGTCAGGCGATCACCTGGGGGTGTCCGAAAGTCGTGTGCACCCCCGGCGCGAAGAGGGGACGCAGGGTCGGCTCGGGGGGCACGGTGAGGCCAGCCCTGGCCACGAGATCCTGGTCGAGGTCGATGATCTCTGCCTCATGCACCACCCAGGGCACGTGCTCATTGGGCGTCCAGATCGTCCGACCGGCCAGGCTGGAGTGCAGGCCCCATCTTGCGGTGACGAAGACCTCGAGGTCGGTGGGATGCGTGCGCTCTCCCACGCGCGCGACGAACTCCAGGCGCCCTCCGCCCCGCGGGTAGCGACGTCGGGACCACCACCACCAGGTGTCCCCTCGCTGCCTCACCCGCATATGCGCCCACGTGTAGGGCAGGCGGTAGCCCCAGCGCGCGGACATGGCCGTGAACCACCGGGTCGCCTCGAGACTGCGAAAGACGACACCGTGGCGTCCCTCGTCGTCGACCGAGTACAGCCGCACATTGCACTCGAGGAATGTCCCCAGGTACGGCGTGGCGTGATGCCGCCCGAGACCCGCGTCGACCATGCGGAAGGGCACGAGGCCGACGTATGAGGCCCCGTCGAAGACGTCGGGTCGCGTGCCGCGCGGCAGGAGCGGTGCGACGTCGGCGGGATCGACGGCCCAGTGCAGGAAGAAGAGACTCCGCCAGTCCTGGTCGAAGAGCGCCGGTCCCTCCAGTGGTGGAGCGAAGGGGCTGACGCCGCCGTATCGCTCCGACATCACGCAGCGTGGCCGGGAGCGTTCACCGCGCAGGCCGGCGTAGAGCCGGGCAGCTTGTAGCGATTAATTGCGATCCACTTGTACGTGCGATCGGCCACCCACGCGATCCCGGGCGCGTCACCGATGGCGCCGAGGACCGGCCAGGGGATGGGTGCATCGCGCAGCATGCGCATGACGGCCCTGCTGCCAGAGTGCACCTGACGTGCGGAATCGACGTACTGCACCGCCGTGCTGCACTCCTCCGGAGTGAGATTGAATTCCTCGATAGCGGTGAACTGCCACGGCTCGATGTCGCAATCGGGGCGGATCCAGCGCCTGATGACATTGACGGAGGCCGTGCAGAAGCCGCAATCCCCGTCGAAGATCATGAGCGCACGCATGCACTAATCCTACGCCGATCGGAGTCCTAACCGGCGGGCGAGGAGTCGGCGACGATCACGGTGCCACCGCCCGTCAGCGTGAGTTCCCCATCGGCGATCTGCCAGGCGGGGTTCGCCGCGAGCATGTCGGCGATCACCTGGTCCTGCTGCATGAGGGCCGGCTCGCAGCCCATCAGGGTCGACGCGAGAGGCCCGACCTCCAGACGCGTGTCGGTGTAGGTCACGGGGCCGCCCATGTCATTGCAGGGGGTATCCACCGAGATGCTGTCGGCCATGAAGGTGACCGTCACGGGCTGGATGACAGGTGTGTCCGTGCCGTCGACCGTGATCGACGTGACGACATAGGAGCCCCCAATGAGGGCCTGGGGATCGCCTCCGGCGCTCCCACCGCATGCGGTAAGCACGAGCGCGGCGATGGCCGCGGCGAAGTACATGGCTTTCATGGGCACCTCCATGCGTACGACGCGGGAGAAGCGCCGATGGTTGCGGCCTATGCGGGCCAGATGTCGCCGATCGTGTAGCCCTCGGGGAAGGGGTCAGTGTCGTCGAGCACCCACTCGGACTGCCCGGTGACCCAGCCACGACCAGTAATCGTCGGGAGCACTGCGGCGTAATCACCGACGACGGTCTCGCCCACGAGATGGCCGGTAAACGTCGTGGCGAGCATGCCCATGTGCACGAAGGGCTGATCCAGGCCGAGTTCACCGCGCGCGTGCATGCATGCCATGCGCGCGCACGTGCCGGTGCCGCACGGCGAGCGGTCGAGGGCCCCCGTCCAGGTCGCCGGGTCATCGGAGAGTTGGTCCGTCGCCATGACCATGGCGTTCTGCCCGTCGATGCCCGGCCGCGGGGAAGGTCCGGTGATCATCACGAGGTTGACGGTGTCGA
>JAULZJ010000177.1:0-9638 GCA_032117435.1 Candidatus Nanopelagicales bacterium
GCTCGCACGCTGTGTCGGACGCTTCACCGGCTGGGATTCCGGGTGTGCCTCGTGTCGGGCGGCTTCACCGACATCATCGAGCCGCTTGCGCGCGAACTCGATGTCGACGGACTGCGGGCAAATGAGCTCGAGATCCAGGACGGTGTGCTCACAGGCCGGGTGATCGGGCCGATCGTGGATCGCGAGGGCAAGCGGGGTGCCCTCGAGGAATTCGCCCGGCAGTACTCGATTCCCCTGTCGCGCACGATCGCCATCGGCGATGGGGCCAATGACCTCGACATGCTCGAGGCCGCAGGCCTCGGCATCGCCTTCAACGCCAAGCCCATCGTGCGGGCAGCCGCCGACACGGCCGTCAACGCTCCCTATCTCGACTCCGTCCTCTTCCTGCTCGGGATCACCCGTGAGGAGATCGAGGAGGCGGATGCCGAGGACTACGAACCGGGTTCTGCGCGCGGCACCGCGAAGACGAGCAATTCCGTCGACGCCTGATCCCCCCACGCTCCATGGAATCCCACGACCGCGATCCCCGCGGTGGGATACTTGCGCATGATCCGATCACGCGCGCGGGAGTCGTGCCCCTGCGACAGATGAAGTGCCAGTTCCTCGATGCCGGGGTTATGGCCCACGATGAGGGCGGACTCCGCGCGAGGATCAAGGCCCGCCACCACCTCACGCAGCGCCGACCCCCAGTCCGCATACACCCGGTCGTCCTCGCGGACCATGTCCACTGCGACGCGATCAGTGACGTGCTGCCAGGTCTGCCTGGCCCGGAGAGCCGGCGACACGACCACCTCATCGATCAGCGGAAAGGCCGCGTGCAGCCACACGCCGACGGCCCGGGCATCGCGCTCCCCACGGGCAGCGAGCGGCCGATCCCTGTCCACGACACCCTGGGGATAGTCCGACTTGGCATGTCGCAGGAGAATGAGTGTGCGCATGGAACTACGCCCCCTGGGAGTGCACTCCGCCGTCGACGTGGACGATCTCGCCCGTCGTGGCGGGGAACCAGTCCGACATGAGCGCGACGCATGCGCGAGCCGCCGGCCCGGGGTCGTCGAGATCCCAACCCAGGGGTGCGCGGTCCTGCCACACCGCCTCGAAATCCTCGAAGCCCGGAATGCTCTTGGCGGCCATCGTCCGGATGGGGCCAGCGGCGACGAGATTGACGCGGATGCCCTGCGCACCCAGATCCCGGGCGAGGTAGCGCGCCGTCGACTCCAGCGCAGCCTTGGCCACGCCCATCCAGTCGTAGGTGGGCCACGCCACGGTCGCATCGAAGTCGAGGCCGACCACCGAGGAGCCGGGGCTGAGCAGTGGTCGACACGCCACGGTGAGCGATGCGAGGGAGTACGCCGAGACCTCCAGGGCGGTGCTCACGTCCGACCATGGGGTGCTGAGGAACCTGCCGCCAAGGGCGGACTCCGGGGCGAATCCGATGGAGTGCAGCACCCCTTCGACACCGTCCACGTGCGCGCGGACTCGACTCGCCAAGTCATCCAGGTCCTCAACCGAGGTGACATCGAGCTCGATCACCGGCGCATCCTGCGGCAGCCGCGAAGCCGTGCGCCGGGTGAGGGACAGGGCGCGACCGAAGGACGTGAGGATGACCGTCGCCCCCTGCTCCTGCGCGAGGCGCGCGACGTGGAACGCGATCGACTGATCGGTGAGCACGCCTGTCACCAGGATGCGCTTGCCCTCGAGAATTCCCATGATGTGCCTCCCTCAGCCCCTCGACTCAGTGACCCATGCCGAGTCCACCATCCACCGGGATGACGGCTCCGTTGACATAGCCCGCTTCCGCCGACGCGAGGAATCCGACGACGGCAGCCACCTCCTGGACGGTCCCGTAGCGTGCAGCAGGTATCCGCCCGAGAATCGCCGCTCGCTGCTCCTCGGTGAGAGTCGCGGTCATGTCGGTCTCGATGAAGCCAGGCGCCACGACGTTCGTCGTAATGCCCCGTCCGCCCAGCTCGCGGGCGAGGGACCGGCCGGCACCGATCAATCCGGCCTTGGCCGCGGCGTAGTTGACCTGGCCCCCGGAGCCGAGGGCCCAGACGACACTGGACACGAGGATCACCCGGCCGGCGCGTGCCTTGATCATGCCGCGGGCTACGCGACGCGCACATCGAATCGCCCCCGCGAGATTCGTCTGCAGCACCTCGTCGAGGTCCTCGTCCGACATCCTGACGATCAGAGAGTCCCGGGTGATACCGGCATTGGCGACGAGGACACCCACAGGGCCGAACTCAGCCTCAATGCGATCGACAGCCGCATCCACGGAGTCACTGCGCGACACGTCCATGGGCACGGCGGCAAGCCCATCCGGAGCCTCTCCGGACCGGCAGCCGACGACGACGACATAGCCGTCGGACCGCAACCTCCGGGCGATCGCCAGCCCGATGCCACGATTTCCGCCGGTCACCAGGGCAACCGATGCCCCATCCGCCATCCGGTCACTCCCCTCGGCCCGTGCCGCGACGGCACGTGCCAGACGTTAGTGGGCACGCCATGCGTGCGTGCGAGCGACCTACGTGCGAGCATCTGGCCGTGGCCCAGTGGGAGTTGCGGACGGGCACGTCCGTCGATCGATTGCTCTACTTCTCCGATGCCGTCGTCGCCGTGGCCATCACAGTACTGGCGCTGCCGCTGTTCTCGATATCGGGCCCCACGTCGGGAGAGACCGTCCTCGATGTCATATCCGCACACTCCGGACAGATCATCACCTTCATCGTGACCTTCGTAGTGATGGCCGTGATGTGGAGCGTGCATAACCGCATCATGAACTCGCTGTGCGCGTACAACGGCACGATCTTCTGGCTTGACATGTTCTGGCTGATCGGCTTCGCCTTCCTCCCTTGGCCATCGACGATGTACGGCAGCGCTGACCATTGGGGATCCACCGACGTCACATTCTTCGCCAGTGACGGGACCGGCGCACTCTATTGGTGGACCATGGCGTACATCAGCGGTATCGGGAGTCTCGCGTCCCTCTACATCAGCCGCCATCCAGAGCTCATCAAGCCCGCAGACCGCGCCTACTGGGCAGGCGTGCTCAGGACTCGCGCGCGTCTGCGTGGCTTCATCTTCTTCGCGGTGTTCATCGTCGCGGGGCTGGGCACCCTCGTCTATCCCTTCCTCGGCTACTGGGCACTCATCCTCATCTGGCCGCTGAGCATCCTCCTCCAGCCCACGAAGGCACAGCGTGTGGAGCTCGATCAGTTGCGCCCCGCTGTCGAGCCTGATTCCTGAGGGGACGCCGGTCAGGCGCTCTCACGCTGCGCGAAGACGGGGTACGCCGTAACGTGGGGGTATGTCAGCTCCCCGGTCCCCCGAGGTCCACAGCATCACCGGTGCCGGTGAATCGCTGTCCGAGGAGCAGACGGTCCGCACCAAGCGCTACCTCGTCTCCATGGCGATCCGCACCGCCTGCGTCCTCCTCGCGATCGTCGTCCCCGGGTGGCCGCGGTGGGTCTTCCTCGCCGGCGCGGTCGCACTTCCGTATCTCGCGGTGGTCGCGGCCAATGCCGGACGCAATCGACGTGGTGGACCACCGCCAGCGCCCGTAACCGTCCACACGCGAATGCTGCCAGCCGGACCCACGGGGCCTGGGCAACCGGCCTGACCTACCGTTGAACCGTGTGGTCCCTGCTCCGATCGCGCCGCTGGATCGCCTTCACGCTTCTCGTCGTGGTCGCGATCGTGGCCTTCGGCCTACTGAGTCGGTGGCAGTGGCAGCGGGCCGACGAGGAGCGCCAGAAGCGCGTGGCGTGGGCTAGTCAGGCGGCCGCGCCGGCAGTCGCTCTCGGCGACGCCATCGACGATCCGGTGGAGTGGACCCCCACCAGGGTCAGCGGCTCCTTCGACGCCGATTCCACCGTGCTGGTGCGCCAGCGCCCCCTCGACGGAAGCAATGGCCTGTGGGTCGTGACCGCACTCGATACGGAGCTGGGCAGAGTGTGGGTGAACAGAGGCTGGATTCCGGCGACCCAAGTAGCGTCCGGGGCGATCGAGGTGCCGCCGGCCCCCGAGGGGCTCGTGGTGGTGGAGGCGCGCGTCCGTCTGGCCGAGACCCCCGATGGTCCGCCCCCGACCGACCTGCCCCCGGCGCAGGTCGCCAACCTCGATCCGCGTGCGCTCGGCGCGGACGTGACCGGCATCTACCTCGAGGCCACGGCGTCCGATCCCGATGACCCCGAGGTCCGCCGCCTTCCTGCCCCGGCCATCGACGAGACCCAAAACGTGAGCTACGCGCTGCAATGGCTCATCTTCGCCGCGATCGCCATGACCGGATGGTGGTACTTCCTCCGCCGGGAAGCCCGCGAGGACGCGTCGCGCGAGTGACGGCTCTTGGGGACGCCTGCGCCTGTCACTCGTCGAACTGCGTCGCGTACAGCCCAGCGTAGGCGCCACCCTTCGCGAGCAACTCCTCGTGCGTGCCGCGTTCGACGATGCGCCCATCGTCGACGACGAGGATGACGTCCGCCTGACGGATGGTGGAGAGTCGGTGCGCGATCACCAGGGACGTCCGACCGAGCAGGGCCTGGGCGAGCGCCTGCTGGACCGCAGACTCGCTCTCCGAGTCCAGGTGCGCGGTCGCCTCGTCCAGGATGACGACACGCGGGGCCTTGAGCAGTAGGCGCGCGATAGCCAGCCGCTGCTTCTCGCCCCCCGAGAGCCGATAGCCGCGATCCCCCACGACCGTGCCGAGGCCCGCGGGGAGGCTGTCGATGAGATCCAGGATCCGTGCGTCGCGGAGGGCATCGCGCATCTGCTCATCCGTCGCATCAGGACGCGCGTAGCGCAGATTCGCCGCGATGGTGTCATGGAACAGGTGGGCATCCTGGGTGACGACACCTACCGCGTCGCGGAGCGAACCGAGCTGCAGTTCTCCGACATCCGTGCCTCCCACACGGACAGCACCCTGCGTGACGTCGTAGAGACGCGGCACGAGCGCCGTGATGGTCGTCTTGCCTCCGCCCGACGGTCCGACGAGTGCCACCATCTGCCCGGGCTCTGCGGTGAAGTTGATGTCATGCAGGACAGGGGCATCTGCGCGCAGGGAGTCCTCGCGCGCGACGCTCTCCAGGGACGCCAGGCTGACCTCCTCCGCGGAGGGATAGCGGAATCCGACATGGTCGAATTCGACGGCAAGCGGTCCTGGGCGCACGGGCCCGGCATCGGGGGCATCTCGCACCAGCGGAGGCAGGTCGAGGATCTCGAAGACGCGCTCGAAGCTCACCAGCGCCGTCATCACGTCAACCCGCACATTCGACAGTGCGGTCAGGGGGCCGTAGAGCTGCGCCAAGAGCGCCACGAGTGCGAGGAGGGTGCCGAGGGTGATCGCTCCATCGATGACCAGGTTGCCGCCCACGCCGTAGGTGATGGCTGTCGCGATCGACCCGACGAGCAGGAGCGCCGTGAAGAACCACCTGTTGGCCATCGCGATGCTCACACCGGCATCGCGGACCTGCGCTGCCCTCCCGGCAAACTCCCCGTGCTCCCTCTCAGGCCGTCCGAAGAGAGAGACGAGCAGCGCTCCGGCGACGTTGAAGCGCTCCGTCATCTGGTTGCTCATCTGGGCGTTGACCTGCATCTGCTGCTTGGTCAGCCCCTGCAGCCGACGCCCCATCCAGCGTGCCGGCAGGAGGAAGAGGGGCACCAGGATGAGCGAGAGAACCGTAACCTGCCACGACAGCAGGAACATCGTCACGAGGACGATGGCCACCGTGATGAGATTGCCTACGACTCCGCCCAGGGTCGACGTGAACGCTTGCTGCGCACCGATCACATCGCTGTTCAGTCGGGATACGAGGGCGCCTGTCTGAGCACGCGTGAAGAATGCCACCGATTGCCGCTGCACATGGTCGTAGACCTCCGTGCGCAAGTCGTAGATGAGCCCCTCGCCGATCCGGGCCGAATACCAGCGCCCGATGAGGTTGATCCCGGCATCCAGCAGGGCCAGCACCGCCACGAGCAGTGCGAGGGCGGACACCAGACCCGCGTTGCCCTGGGAGATCCCGCTGTCGATGATCTGCCGGAAGACCAGGGGCTGCGCCACCGTCAGCAGCGACGCGATGACGAGAGTGACGAGGAAGGCGATGACCAGCCCCCGGTAGGGGCGTGCGTAGGTGAGGATCCGCCGCACCACCGGCCAGCCCACCTTGGAGACCTGGGAGGGGTCACGGGTCATGGACTGGTAGATCTGCCAGGGATTGACCCCGGACACCCTCAGCCTCCCCCGAGCATGGAGCGCAGGCGCCCGACCTGCGCCCACCGCTCGGCGGCAGCCTGCTCCAGGCGATCATGGGACTCGGCCGCGGCCAGCAGTGGCAACAGGTCCCGTACCGCCCCGGGCGGCGTCTGCGCGACCACTCCGGCAAGCTCGGCGAGACCCGCGTCGAGATCGTCGATGATGCGGGTCACGAATCCGAGCGCGTAGCCTTCGGCCGCGGTGATCGTGCGACCCGTCGCGCAGATGTCGACGGCGCGCGCATAGCCCACGGAGTGCACGAGTGGTTGCGTTCCACCGAGGTCGGGTACGAGACCATAGGAGGTCTCGCGCATCGCAAAACTCGCTGCAGGGCTCGCCCAGAGCAGATCACAGGCGAGGGCCAACTGGAAGCCAGCGCCCACCGCCGGGCCATGCACGGCCGCCACCGTGAGCGCGGGGATGCGTCGCTGCCACAGAAACGCGTCCTGGAAGCCCTCGATGCGCGCGGCAAGTGCCTCATCCTCCATCGTTGCCATGTCCGCGAGCGAGGCCTCCCCGGGGATCCCCTCAGTACTGAACATCCTGCGGTCCAAGCCTGCGGAGAAAGCAGTGCCTTCGCCTCGCAGAACCACGAGATCGATGCTGGCTGACGACACGGCTGAGCCGATCGCGGCGAGGGCCGCCCACGTCGCCGGCGTCTGGGCATTGCGCGCTTCCGGCCGGTCCAGGGTGACCGTGAGGACCGGCCCCTCCGCGACCGCGCGCACGCCTCCGCGCGCCAGCACTTCGGCGGAGACATCGATGGTCAAGGCTCCTCCGAGCGATAGTCAGGCAAGTTCGACGAGTTCAGCGTAGTCGTCGCCCCAGAGGTCCTCGTCACCCTCTGGCAGGATGACCACCCGCTGCGGATCCAGGGCGCGGACCGCTCCCTCGTCGTGGGTGACGAGGACGACCGCGCCGCGATATCCGCGCAAAGCCGCGAGAATCTCGTCGCGGCTGGCTGGGTCGAGGTTGTTCGTGGGCTCGTCGAGCAGGAGGACATTGGCGCTCGACACCACGAGCGTGGCCAGCGCCAGACGTGTCTTCTCGCCACCCGAGAGGACACGCACCGGCTTGGACACATCGTCACCGCTGAAGAGGAAGGACCCCAGCACCGATCGTCGCTCGCTCTCGGCGAGATCAGGGGCGGCACTTGCGAAGGTCTCCAGCACCGTGCGATCCGGGTCCAGTGTCTCGTGCTCCTGGGCGTAGTAGCCGACGCGTGCGCCGTGGCCTTGGATCACCCTGCCGGTATCGGGGCTGTCGACCCCCGCCAGGATGCGCAGCAGGGTCGTCTTGCCCGCTCCGTTGAGTCCCAGCACGACGACGCGAGATCCGCGGTCGACGTCGAGATCGACATCGGTGAAGACCTCTTCGGAGCCGTAGGACCGCGACAGTCCGCGGGCGCTCAGTGGCGTCTTGCCGCAGGCGGCAGGCTCAGGCAGGCGGATTCGCGCCACCCTGTCAGCCGCACGAGCGTCCTCGAGGCCACCGACCAAGCGGTCCGCTCGCTTGAGCATGGATTGGGCTGCGCGCGCCTTGGTCGCCTTGGCTCGCATGCGCTCCGCCTGCTCGCGCAGGGCGCTCGCCTGGCGTTCGGCATTGGAGCGCTCCCGGCGGCGCCGCCGCTCGTCGGTCTCACGCTGCTGAAGGTAGGAGGCCCACCCCATCGCGTAGGTGTCGATGACGGCGCGTTGCGCATCTAAATGGAGAACGGTGTTGACGGTGGCCTCGAGAAGTCCGACATCGTGGCTGATGACCACGAATCCTCCCGCGTAGGTCGCGAGGAAGCGGCGGAGCCACATGATCGAGTCGGCATCCAGGTGGTTCGTGGGCTCGTCGAGGAGCAGTACGTCGTATCCGCCGAAGAGGATGCGCGCCAGCTCCACACGCCGGCGCTGACCACCCGAGAGGGTGCCGATGGGCTGGCCAAGGACTCGCTCGGGCAATCCGACGCTCGCCGCGATCCGGGCAGCCTCGGCATCTGCCGCGTAGCCACCGAGGGTCTCGAACTCCATCGAAGCCCGGTCGTAGGCGCGCATCGCACGCTCTCGCTGGCCGTCATCCACGGCACTCATGCGCTCCGCGCTGATTCGCATGACCCGGGCCGCCTCATCCAGTCCACGGGCGCCGAGGATCCGGTCGCGAGCGAGCGTGTCGAGGTCGCCCGTGCGGGGATCCTGGGGGAGGTAGCCGACCGTGCCCGTACGCCGGACCACGCCTGCCGCTGGCTGCGCCTCCCCTGCGAGAATTCGCGTCAGTGTCGTCTTGCCGGCACCGTTGCGGCCGACGAGGCCGACGCGGTCGCCCGCGCCCACCTGGAGCGACGCGTCCTCGAGGAGCAGCCTGGCGCCGGCACGGAGCTCAAGGCCTTGGGCAGTAATCACAGCGCGCCGAGCGTACCCCTAGACATTGAAGCCAAGGGCGCGCAGCATCTCGCGACCATCGTCGGTGATCTTGTCAGGACCCCACGGCGGCATCCACACCCAATTGATGGTGAAGCTCTCGACCAGGCCATCCAATGCGGCGCGGGTCTGATCCTCGATGACATCGGTCAAGGGGCAGGCTGCGGACGTGAGCGTCATGTCGAGTGTCGCGACATTGCCTCCGTCCATGTGCACGTCGTAGACGAGCCCGAGGTCCACGACGTTGATGCCGAGTTCGGGATCGACCACATCCTTCAACGCCTCCCAGATGTCCTCAGCGACTGCCTGATCAGCCATGATTCGCTCCCTCTGTCGCACGCACGACCGCGTCCTTCCATGCCATCCAGGGCAGCAGCGCACACTTCACGCGTGCGGGGTACTTGGCGACCCCGGCGAAGGCGACGGCATCGCCCATCGTCTCCTCGTCGCCGGCGTCCTCGCCCTTGGACTGGACCATCTCCTGAAAGCGACCGAGCGCCTCCAACGCCTCGTCCAGGCTCTTGCCCGCCAGGCTCTCGTACATCACGCTCGCGGAGGCCTGCGAGATGGAACAGCCCTGACCGGCGTACGACACATCCGCCACCCGGGTGACGCCATCCTGCTCCTCGAGGTGGACGCGCAGGTCGATCTCGTCCCCGCACGTCGGATTGACGTGGTGGACCTGCGCTTCGAAGGGCTCACGCAGTCCCCGGCCCTGCGGGT
The DNA here is from genome assembly GCA_032117435.1 of Candidatus Nanopelagicales bacterium. Taxonomy (GTDB): domain Bacteria; phylum Actinomycetota; class Actinomycetes; order S36-B12; family S36-B12; genus Mxb001. The sequence continues at coordinate 9,379 of JAULZJ010000177.1, forward strand.
TGCGATAGTGGTCGAGGATGATCTCCTGGTAGAGGTCCTGCATCACGCGGCCCCGAATATCCGGCGGACCTGGCCAAGTGCATCGACGAACGCGTCGATGTCATCGACGTCGTTGTAGATGTAGGGCGACATCCGGGTGGTCGCCGGGACATCCATCGCACGGCAGCCTGGCCACGCGCAGTGGTGCCCGACGCGCACGGCGATGCCACTGCTGTCGAGGACCTGGCCGACGTCATGCGGGTGCACCCCATCGACGGTGA
>JAULZJ010000178.1:0-3418 GCA_032117435.1 Candidatus Nanopelagicales bacterium
ATGACTGTCCGTGACGACCACGTAGTCGATATCGATGCCTGCCGAGTCGAGCACCGCTCGCGCTGCTTCGATCGCAGCACTGGCACCTGCTGCCGCCGCAAGCGATCCGACTCTCAGGGCCTCTGGGATCGCCACTGCCGTCGCGCGAGCCGCGTTCGAGAGGTAGCGATTGCGGCTGCTCATGGCGACACCGTCTGGCTCGCGCACGGTGGGCACGCCGATCACGTCGACGCCGAAGTCCAGCGCAGTCACCATGTCGCGGATGAGCACGAGCTGCTGGAAGTCCTTCTCGCCGAACAATGCGGCATCGGGCCTGGTGATGTGGAGGAGCTTGGCGACGACGGTGAGCACTCCGGCGAAGTGGCCCGGCCGACTCGCTCCCTCGAGGATGCTGCCCCGCGGCCCGGGGACGATTGCGATTCCGAGGCCTGCGTCACCGTAGACCTCGTCCACGGTCGGGGCAAAGACGATGTCGACGCCATTGCGCTCGCAGACGGCGACATCTGCATCGAGGGTGCGTGGATATCGATCGAAGTCCTCGCCGGCGCCGAACTGCGTGGGGTTGACGAAGTCGGTGATGATGACTCGACCCGAGGGGGGCAGTCGGCGGCGTGCCTCGCGCATGAGCTCAGCGTGCCCCTCGTGCAGTGCGCCCATGGTCATGACGACTGCAGTCGGCGTGCGCTCGGCGGACGCCTCCTCGAGCTCGGCCCGCGTGCGTGCCAGAAGAGTCATCGCTCCTCCAGGATCTGCCGCAGGATATCGGCGTCGCCCGGCGAGAGGGTGCCGGCGGCCTGGGCGCGATCCACCGTGGCCAGCCCGAGTGCCCGGTATGTGCGCTCGACGACCTCATCCGGGAGCTGCTCGACGTGGGCGCGCACCGTCGCATGATCCGCCCGGGCTACGGGTCCGGTGAGGGCGCGGTCACCCTCACGCAGTGCGTTATCCAGCGCAGCGGTGAGTAGTGGACGCGCAATGCGCTCCGGTTCGGCCACTCCCGCAGCCGACAGCAGATCGAGGGTCTGGGCGACGAGGGTGACGAGATGGTTGGCGCCGTGGGCAAGCGCCGCGTGATAAAGCGTGCGCCGGTCGTCGGCCACCTCGATCGGGTCGCCACCCATCTCCATCACGAGCGCGGCGGCGATCGAGAAGCCGCCGCCTGCAGCGGTGACGCCGAAGGGGCAGTCGTCGAGGCGATCGAGGTCCAGGCTCGTGCCCGTGAAGGTCATGACCGGGTGTGCGGCCACGGCGATGACGTCTCGCAGGGGTGCGAGGACGCCGATGCCGTGCCGTCCGGAGAGGTGCATGACGATCTGACCTGCATGGACTTCACCCACCAGAGACTCCACGACGCCGGTCAGCGCGTCATCCGGTACGGCGAGGACGAGGAGATCGCATGCCCGGGCCACCTCGGCGGGATCGACGATCGGAACGCCCGGAAGGAGTGCCTCCGCCCTCACCCGCGAGATGTCGCCACGCGCACTGCACGCGACCACCGCATGGCCGGCGCGACGGAGCGCAGCGCCGATCACCGCACCAGCACGACCGGTGCCGATGACGCCGACGCGCAATCGCGGAGGTGGCAGGACCACCCCTGCAGGGTAGACGCTGCTCTCACCGCTCCCAGCGCAGCCAGTCAATGCCGCCCAGTCGGGATGGGTCACGCAGGCGCAGCGCACGGAAATAGCTGGCGATCTCACCGGCATTCGGGTGGACGGGAAGCCCCGGGGTCGGGATCTCCTCTCGCTGCACGGTAAGCAACGTTCCGGGCAGCGCTGCTGCACACGAATCCACGGCGACATGAGCCGTCACGCCCACGGAACCGTCCGGGACCGGACGCACGACGCGACCGTGGAGATAGGCACTGAGCGTCCCCCGTCGGTGACGGGTGAGTCGAGCGCCCCTGTCATGGCCGTAGTCAGTGGCGAGCGCAGTTCCCGCCCTGACCAGGCTGCCCATCCAGGCCCACGCCCTGTCGCGTCCGGTGCCCACCTCCGCTCGATCGCCCGGTTCGCGCAGCGGCCACCAGCGCTCTATCCACGTGCGCGCCACGGCCGCGTCAAAGCCCACCTCGCCGCACGCACCGTCATCGGTGATCGCGGGGCCCCATGACTCGTCACCGTGCTCGTCCACGAGCACCACCCGATCCACGCCATGCATGTCGCGTTCAACGACATCGCAGGGGATCTCATCCAGCCACTCGTGTGCCATGACGACACCCATGGTGGGTGTACCGGGCATGTCCATGGGGCACTCACCGATAACGGATTGAATGCCATCTCGTCCCGTCGGTCGGACATCGACACCGATCCATCTGGCCCGTTGACCTAGGTGGTCGCAGCGCCCACGTACCAGGTCCAGCAGGGCACCGTCACCGCATCCGATGTCGATGATCGTCAATTGCTCAGGGTGGCCGAGCCTGTCATCGGTGTCGCGGATGACCTGAGCCACGCGGTCCGCCATCTCCGCACCTGTCGACGTACTGAAGTGATCGCCGGGCTGCGACTCGGCCCAGAAGCTGCGTCCAGCATTGCGCCACGCCTGGGACCAGATCGTCAACGCCATGGCGTCAGGCGTGCACGTCGCATCTGCTCGACCTCGCGCACCGCCAGGACGTCGACCCGATCCAGCGACAAGTGCTGCGCGATGACCGCCACGGGGCCCGGCGCGATATCGGCGTGCAGCGATGCAAGCGAAAGGCGTCGCTCCCATGGCCCCTGAGTTACGCGGACGGACTGGACATGTGCGTGCAGCGCGATGGAGACGGTGCGCGTGACGCGGCCTGAACGCGCAGCGATGACTTCCGAGGTGATCGCGCAAGCGAGGAAACGCCACGACCACGGGGCACGCCAGCGCGCGCGCCGGGGCGCGGGCTCGAAGGGAAGTGCGTCGATGTCGAGTCCGGGGAGCACTTCACCGATGAGGCGCAGCGCCTCCTCGCGCGGGGCGACGGGGATGAGGACATCCGGCCGGGCCTGATCAGCCTCGACCCCGGCGATGGTGAGCGTGACACGCACCCAATTCCAGCGACGCCACAGCAGCGGAGAGACGATGGCGATGGCATGCACGCGATCCCGCGGAATGGTGCGTGTCTGCGTCGACAGCAGGCCGCGTCGGATGCGCAGGCCCTGCGGGGTGCGCTCCACGCGGAAGCCGTAATTGGCCAGGAACTCCGTGGCGACCGAGAGGATCGGCAGGCCGCCGGTGACGAACACGAGGATGAGGCCCGCGGGCCCCTGCGCGAGGACAGTGACGACGAGGAGTGCGGCCGTCGCTACGAGCAGGGCGGCCGTGACCGATCGCAGGAGTAGCCCAGCCATGAGCCTGCCTGCAGGCACAAGAGCGAGAGAGATACCTGGATCGACTTCCGGCATGTCCGATTCTGGCTGCCGTGCCATCCCCAGGACCTGTGCGCGCA
>JAULZJ010000179.1:0-11298 GCA_032117435.1 Candidatus Nanopelagicales bacterium
CGGCGGAACGATCCTCTTCGTCGGCACCAAGAAGCAGGCGCAGGAGCCCATCGCGCAGCAGGCGACCCGCGTCGGCATGCCCTATGTGAACCAGCGCTGGCTGGGCGGCATGCTCACGAACTTCGGCACGGTCCACAAGCGGATCCAGCGGCTGAAGGAGCTCGAGGGTCTCGAGACTGATCCGTCGGCAGCGGGCCTGACCAAGAAGGAGCTCCTCGTCCTCGATCGGGAGCGCGTCAAGCTGGATCGCACCCTCGGTGGCATTCGCGACATGGCCAAGATCCCCAGCGCCGTGTGGGTCATCGACTCCAACAAAGAGCACATCGCGGTCGGCGAGGCCAAGAAGCTCGGCATCCCCGTCATCTCGATCCTCGACACTAATTGCGATCCCGATGACATCGACTTCCCGATCCCGGGCAACGACGACGCGATCCGCAGCGTCACCCTGCTCACTCGTGTGATCGCCGACGCGGTCGCGGAGGGGCTCATCGCCCGCGCCGGTCGCGCCACCGCCGCGGCCGAGGGCGATGCGGTCGAGGTCGTCGTCGAGGAGCCCCTTGCCGAGTGGGAGCAGGAGCTCCTCGCCGGCGGGGCGGCGGTCGAGGCCACCACCAGCGAAACCGAGGGGTAGGTCATGTCGACGATCACTGCAGCCGACGTCAAGAAGCTCCGCGACCTCACCGGCGCGGGCATGATGGAGTGCAAGAAGGCCCTCGAGGAATCCGGTGGCGATATCGATAAGGCCATCGAGTCCCTGCGCATCTCGGGCGCGGCCAAGGCGGCGAAGCGTGGAGCCGAACGGACCGCGGGAAACGGCCTGGTTGTGTCTCAGGACAACGTCATGGTCGAGTTGCTCTGCGAGACGGACTTCGTCGCCAAGAGCGAGGACTTCCAGGCGCTCGCGGGCACGATCGTCGGCACTGCCGCCGAACTCCAGGTCGGCGATCAGGAGACCCTCGCGAAGCAGACCATGACCGACGGGCGCACTGTGGACCAGGCGATCTCGGATCTCGCAGGCATCATCGGCGAGAAGCTCGAGCTCGGCCGTGTTGCCATGCTCAAGGCTCCCGTCGCTGTCTACATGCACAAGCGGGCTTCCGATCTGCCCGCCCAGGTCGGCGTGATGGTCTCCTACACCGGCAATGAAGACGACGCGCGCAATGCCGCCATGCAGGTGGCCGCGATGCGCCCGTCCTATGTCAGTCGTGATGACGTGCCGGCGGATGTCGTCGACAACGAGCGCCGCATTGCCGAGGCTACCGCCAAGGAAGAGGGCAAGCCCGAGGCGGCGCTTTCCAAGATCGTCGAAGGCCGTCTGCAGGGCTTCTTCAAGGAGTCCGTCCTGCTCGAGCAGCCCTCGGTCATCGACAACAAGAAGACGGTCGGTCAGGTGCTCTCGGACGCCCAGACGACCGTCACGCAGTTCGCTCGCTTCGAGGTTGGCCAGGGCTGAAGTCCCGGGAGGCCTGCGCATGCGGGTATCCAGGGCGCTACGGTCTGAGCCATGGGAGGGCCTGTGTCGGAGAGCGGGGCTGTCCAGCCTTCGCTCGAGGGCACGATCGACACGTGGCCCGAGGCGCCCGAGGGCGGCTGGGAGCGCGTGCTGCTCAAGCTCTCGGGTGAGGCGTTCGCGGGCGACGGGGATCTGGGCGTGGATCCCGATGTCGTGCAGTCCATCGCCCGCCAGGTCTCGGCGGTCGTCCGTGGCGGCACCGAGGTGGCCGTCGTCATCGGTGGCGGCAACTACTTCCGTGGCGCCCAGCTCTCGCAGCGCGGCATGGACCGAGCCCGTGCGGACTACATGGGCATGCTCGGCACTGTGATGAACTGCCTCGCGCTTCAGGACTTCCTCGAGAAGCAGGGCGTCGAGACGCGTGTGCAGACGGCCATCACGATGGGGCAGGTGGCCGAGGCCTACGTGCCGCGTCGTGCGATGCGCCACCTGGAGAAGGGCCGCGTTGTGATCTTCGGCGCCGGGCTCGGCGCGCCCTACTTCTCCACGGATAGCACCGCTGCCCAGCGAGCCCTGGAGATCGGGGCTCGGGTAGTGCTCATGGCCAAGGCGGTCGACGGCATCTACGACGCCGACCCGCGCTCGAACCCGACCGCCCGGCGCTTCGAGCGTCTTTCCTACGACGAGGTCTTGTCGCGCGACCTCAAGGTGGCCGATGCCACGGCCATCAGCCTCTGCCGCGACAACGACATGCCGATCCTGGTCTTCGATCTCCTCACCGAGGGCAACATCGCGCGCGCAGTGCGTGGTGAGAGGATCGGGACCCTGGTCACGCGCGCCGACGGGAAGGAAACCACGTGAGCGAGCAGGTCGACGAGATCCTCCTCGAGGCCGAGGACAAGATGGAGAAGGCCGTGGAGGTCGCCCGTGAGGACTTCTCCAGCATCCGCACCGGGCGCGCCAACCCGGGGATGTTCGCCAAGGTCATGGTGGACTACTACGGCACGTTGACGCCGGTCAACCAGCTCGCTTCCTTCGCTTCGCCGGAGGCTCGCATGATGATCGTCACGCCCTACGACAAGGGGTCGCTCGCCGCGATCGAGAAGGCGATTCGGGATTCCGATCTCGGAGTGAATCCGACAAACGACGGCAACATCATCCGCGTCGTCCTGCCGTCGCTCACCGAGGAGCGCCGCAAGGAGTACATCAAGGTGGCCCGGCAGAAGGCGGAGGATGCGCGCATCTCGGTGCGCAATATCCGGCGCCACGCCAAGGAGGCCATGGAGAAGATGGTCAAAGACCACGAGGTGGGCGAGGACGATGTCAAGCGCGGCGAGAAGCACCTCGAAGAGGTCACGCACAAGACGGTCGTGCACATCGACGAGATCCTCAAGCACAAGGAAGCCGAGCTCCTCGAGGTCTAGTCGATGACGGACCCCTCAGCCGAGCAGGGCCCCGCTCCGCGTCAACCCGACGGGGACGGCTCGTCCACCCCACCCAGCCGCGCTGGGCGCAATCTGTCGGCCGCCATAGCCTCGGGCGTCGTCCTCGCGGGCCTCGTGGTGGCCAGCCTGGTGTGGATCCCCTGGCTCTTCGGCGTGCTCGCGGCCGCCGCCCTCTGCCTCGCGGTCTTCGAGCTCACCCGAGCCTTCGCCTCTGCCGGCATCCGCGTGGCCCGGACACCGGTCTACGCGGCGACGCTGGCTGGGATGGCAGCGGCGTACATCTGGGGAGCAGAGGCGCTACTCGTCGTCATCGGCGCCGCCGTCGTCGCCGTGCTCATGTGGCGCATCCGGCGGGGGACGGACGGGTACCTTCGCGATGCCAGTGCCAGCATCTTCCTCCTCGGCTACATCTCGCTCATGGCAGGTTTCGCCATGCTCATGCTCGCTGCCCCCGATGGACCGTGGCGCATCATCGTCTTCATCCTGCTCACGATCGGCAACGACATCGGCGGATATGCCACAGGAGTGCTCTTCGGACGGCATCCGATCGCGCCCCAGGTGAGCCCGAAGAAGTCCTGGGAGGGCTTCGCCGGCTCGCTCGTGGTGCAGTGCCTCATCGGAGTGAGCGCATTCATCTGGATCTTCGATGCACCCTGGTGGCAGGGGCTCATCATGGGAGCGGTGCTCACCGTCACGGCGACAGCGGGGGACTTCGTGGAGAGCGCGATCAAGCGCGATCTTGGCGTCAAGGACATGGGCACGCTGCTGCCCGGGCACGGCGGGATCATGGATCGCCTCGACTCCCTGGTCATCAATGCCTTCGCGGCCTGGGCCCTCTTCGCCCTCTTCCTCGGTCAGGGCTAGTGCCACACTGGGTCCATGCCCGCACCCGGTGAGCTCACGCTGGAGGCACCCCGCAGGGGTCGCCCGCCCGTGCACCTGGCCGACCTCGACATGGTGGGGCGGCGTACGGCGATGCAGGAGCTGGGGCTTCCCGCCTTCCGGGCCGACCAGGCATCGCGGCACTACTTCGGCCGCCTGGAGACGGATCCGGCCACGTGGACCGACCTCGGGCCGGAGGATCGCAGGGTGGTCGGCGAAGCCCTCCTGCCCCCGCTGCTCACGCCGGTGCGCGAGCTCTCCTGCGACGACGGGGCGACCGTCAAGGTCCTGTGGGCCCTGCACGACGGGTCGCGCGTCGAGTCCGTGCTCATGGGCTACCGCGACCGCGTCACCATCTGCATCTCGAGCCAGGCCGGCTGCGGCATGAACTGCCCCTTCTGCGCAACGGGCCAGGCCGGTCTCACGCGCAATCTGTCGACAGCCGAGATCGTCGGGCAGGTCGTGGCGGGATCCAGGATGGTGCGATTCGGCGACTTCCCCGGCGGTCGCGAGCGTGTCAGCAATGTGGTCTTCATGGGGATGGGCGAGCCCCTCGCCAATTACCGGGCGCTCATGGGTGCGATCCGCCGCATGGTCGATCCCGTGCCCGAGGGCCTGGGCATGTCGGCGCGCGGCATCACCGTGTCGACGGTGGGCCTGGTGCCGCGGATCCGCGAGCTCGCGGGAGAGGGCCTGCCGCTGCGTCTGGCCGTATCGCTGCATGCCCCGGACGACGAGCTTCGCGACACACTCGTGCCGATCAATACCCGCTATCCCGTGGCCGAAGTGCTGGCTGCTGCCTGGTTCTACGCCGACAAGACCGGACGTCGGGTCAGCATCGAATACGCCCTCATCAAGGACGTCAACGATCAGCGATGGCGTGCCGAGATGCTGGCGCGCCGACTCCGAGGCCACCGGGTGCATGTCAACCTCATCCCGCTCAATCCCACGCCGGGATCGCAGTGGACGGCATCGGATATCCGCGATGAGCGCGCCTTCGTGGCGGCCCTGGAAGAGGCGCGTATCCCGGTCACGGTCCGCGATACCCGAGGCCGCGAGATCGATGGCGCCTGCGGCCAGCTCGCCGCCGCCACGCCCGCCTAGCCGCGCGTGCGCTAGCGTCCGGGCCATGGGCAGTCCGACGGGCTCGAGTGCCAACGCCGGTGTGGCCGCGCACGACCGCAGCCTCGTGGATCCGCAGTCCTTCTGGGGCGAAGCCGCCGGCCTCATCGACTGGGAGGTCGAGCCGGAGGTCGTGCTGGATGACACGGCAGCGCCGCTGTACCGGTGGTACACCGGCGGTCGCCTCAACACCTGCGCCAACGCCGTGGACCGACATGTCGCGCGCGGTCGCGGTGATCGCGTCGCCCTCATCCATGACAGCGCGTACACAGGCGAGACCACGACGCTGACGTACGCGGAGCTGCTCGATCGGGTCGCCCACTTCGCCGGCGCGCTCCGACGGCAAGGAGTGCAGCGCGGTGACCGGGTCATCATCTATCTGCCGATGGTGCCCGAGGCGGTCATCGCCATGCTCGCCTGCGCCCGACTGGGTGCCGTGCACTCCGTCGTCTTCGGCGGGTTCGCGGCGCCGGAGCTGGCGGCCCGCATCGACGACGCGCAACCCACGGCCATCGTGACGGCCTCCTGTGGCATCGAAGCCGGCCGCGTGGTCCCGTACAAGCCCCTGGTGGATGAGGCCCGCGCGCTGGCGCGCCATCGGACCTCCTCCTGCATCGTCTTGCAGCGGCCGCAGCTGACCGCCGAGATGGGCGAGGGTGACATCGAGTGGCAGGACGCCCTCGAGGGAGCCGCGGCAGCAGATCCGGTCACGGTGGAGGCGACCGATCCGCTCTACATCCTCTACACCTCGGGCACCACGGGCAAGCCCAAGGGAATCGTGCGCGACAACGGCGGACACGCCGTGGTGATGGCGTGGAGCCTGCCGCATGTCTACGGCATCGGTCCCGATGACGTGTGGTGGGCCGCATCCGATGTCGGATGGGTAGTCGGGCACTCCTACATCGTCTACGCCCCGCTCATCACCGGGTGCACCACTGTGATGTTCGAGGGCAAGCCCGTCGGCACACCGGATGCGGGTGCCTTCTGGCGCGTGATCGAGCAGCACGGCGTCAACGCTCTCTTCACGGCTCCCACGGCAATTCGTGCCATCAAGAAGGAGGACCCGGCAGGGGAGCATCTCGCCGACCGCGATCTCGGTTGCCTGCGCAGTCTCTTCCTCGCCGGCGAGCGCCTCGATCCGGACACCTTCACCTGGGCCACGCAGCGACTGGGCATCCCCGTCATCGACAACTGGTGGCAGACCGAGACGGGCTGGCCCATCGCCTCGAGTATGCGCGGCCTGGATCCGTTGCCGTTGAAGGTCGGCTCGCCATCGACGCCCGTGCCCGGTTACGACGTGCGCGTGCTCGACGAGCACGGAGCCGAAGTCGGGCCGGGAGCGGAGGGCAACATCGCGATCCGCTTGCCGCTACCCCCGGGAGCCCTGCCCACCCTGTGGGGCGACGATGCGCGCTACGTCTCGTCGTACCTCTCGGCATTCCCGGGCTACTACTCGACCGGCGACGGCGGTCACGTCGATGACGATGGCTATCTCTACGTCATGGGCCGCACCGACGACGTCATCAATGTCGCCGGCCACCGCCTGACGACGGGCTCGCTCGAGGCGGCGGTGGCGGGCCACCCGGATGTGGCCGAGTGCGCGGTCATCGGCGTCCACGATGCGATCAAGGGCCAGGTGCCCCGAGCCTTCGTCGTCGTCAAGTCGGGATCCGACCCGGACCCCGAGCAGCTCCAGCATGAGGTGACCGCGCTCGTGCGAGAGACGGTGGGTCCGGTCGCGGCTCTGCGAGATGTGCGTGTCGTGCCGGGCCTGCCCAAGACGCGCTCGGGCAAGATCCTGCGACGTTCCATGCGGGCCATCGCCGACGGCCGGGATGAGCCGGTGCCATCCACGATCGAGGACCCCCGTGTGCTCGAGGTCCTCGCGCCCCTCCTGCGAGGTGACGAGTGAACGGCCCTCTCGAGGGCATCGTCGTCGCGGATTTCAGTCGTGTGCTCGCCGGGCCCTACGCGACCATGCTGCTCGGTGACCTCGGCGCGGAGGTCATCAAGGTGGAGCGACCCGACCACGGGGATGACACGCGTGCGTGGGGCCCGCCGTACACCGAGCATGGCATGTCGACCTACTTCGCGGGAGTGAACCGCAACAAGTCCGCTCGCGCGATCGACCTGCGCACGCAGGAGGGACGAGCAGAGGCCCGTGACCTCGCGCTGGGCGCCGATGTCTTCATCGAGAACTTCAAGCCAGGGGCGCTTGCGCGCATGGGACTCGGCTACGACGATCTTGCGCGTCAGCACCGGGGACTCATCTACTGCTCCATCTCGGGATTCGGGTCCCATGCGGGCCGCGACCTACCGGGCTACGACCTCCTCGTCCAGGCCATGGGAGGCCTGATGAGTGTCACCGGTCCGGGACCTGAGCAGCCCACGAAGGTCGGCGTCGCCCTTGTCGACGTCATCACGGGCCTGCATGCGACGGTGGGCGTCCTCGCGGCACTGCACCATCGTGATGCGACGGGCCAGGGCCAGCGCCTCGAGGTCAATCTCCTCTCCTCGCTGCTGTCGGCGCTCGTCAATCAGTCGTCGGCCTACGTCGCGGGCGGTGTGATCCCCGGCATCCTCGGCAACGCCCATCCCTCCATCGCGCCCTATGAGGTCTACGCGACCGCCGATCGTCCGCTCGTGATCGCCGTCGGCAACGACGGCCAGTTCGCCGCCCTGGTCGGCGAACTCGGGGATGCAGCCCTCGCGCAGGATCCGGACTTCGAGAGCAATCCGGCGCGCGTCGCTCACCGGGGCAAGTTGAAGGATCGCCTCGAGGCACTGCTGGCGGTAGCCGGCGCTGACGAGTGGCAGCGGCGCCTCACCGCGCTCGGGGTGCCGTGCGGACCTATCAATGACCTGGCGCAGGCCGTGGCGCTGGCCGATTCGCTGGGGTTGGCCCCTGTCGTCGAGGTCGGGGGAGTGCCGACCGTGGCCAACCCCATCTCAATGGCCCTCACCCCACCGACCTATCGCAGCGCGCCGCCCGACCTGCCGACATAGCGCCGGGCTGGTCAGCGGAAGGCGGGGATCCCCGTGAGGGCCTGGCCGATGATCAGGGTGTGCATCTCGTTGGTGCCCTCGTAGGTGAAGACCGACTCGAGATTGTTCATGTGGCGGATCACGGGGTACTCGAGTGTGATGCCATTGCCGCCGAGGATGGATCGGCACTCGCGTGCGATGGCAAGTGCCTCGCGCGCGTTGTTGAGTTTGCCGAAGCTCACCTGCTCCGGGGTGATCGCGTGCTGGTCCTTGAGGCGCCCGAGGTGGAGTGCGAGCAGCATGCCCTTGCCGAGTTCGAGGGTCATGTCGGTCAGCTTCTGCTGAGTCATCTGGTAGCCGGCGATGGGCTTGTCGAACTGCTCCCGGTCGATTGAGTAGCTCAGGGCTGTCTCGAGGCAGTCACGCGCGGCGCCAAGGGTGCCGAAGGCGATCCCGAAGCGGGCCTCGTTGAGGCAGGCAAGCGGCCCCTTGAGTCCGCGGACCCCGGGGAGCATCGCGGAGGCAGGCAGCCTGACATTGTCGAAGACGAGCTCGGCGGTGACTGATGCGCGCAGGGACATCTTCTTGTGGATCTCGCGTGCCGAGAAGCCCGGTGTGTGGGTGGGTACGACGAATCCGCGGATCCCGTCATCGGTCTGGGCCCACACGATCGCCACGTCGGCGACGGTGCCGTTGGTGATCCACATCTTGGAACCATTGAGGATCCAGTCATCGCCATCGCGCTTGCTCGACGTGCGCATGCCCGAGGGATTGGATCCGAAGTCGGCCTCCGTCAGGCCGAAGCAGCCGATGGCCTCGCCGGTGGCCATCCGGGGGAGCCACTCCTGCTTGTGCTCCTCCGTGCCGAAGGCGTGGATCGCGTACATCGCGAGCGATCCCTGGACGCTCACGAGCGAGCGGATGCCCGAGTCGCCGGCCTCGAGTTCCATGGCGGCAAGGCCGTAGGACACAGCGTTCGTGCCGGCACAGCCGTAGCCCTCCAGGTGCATGCCGAGCACCCCGAGCCTGCCGAACTCGAGGGCGAGGTCGCGGGCGGGGATGGTGCCCGCCTCGAACCAGTCCGCGACCTCAGGCTTGATGCGCTGGTCGACGAAGTCGCGGACCACGTCGCGGATCGCTCGCTCCTCCTCGGTGAGCAGGCCGTCGATAGCCAGGAGTTCTAGCGGCTGGCGGGGTCCAGTGCTCACGGGTCCTCCGAAGGTCCGGTGGGTGCGGTCCCACCAGTATCCCCCAGGGGAAAATACTGGGCCACCCCGCCTTGCCCGGGTCGATGCGCCAAGATGTGGCCTATGTCGCTCCTGTCCCGGATCCGCGTGCCCCGCGACCTCGACCCGTCGTCCCGCGCAGGCCTCATGCTCGCGGCGGTGAGCGTGGGGCTGTCGTACCAGCCGAATCTCCTCACCCGGAAGAGCGTCGACCAGGGCATCATCACCGGCGTCTCCGGTCTGGCCGCCTACTCCTGGGGCACGACGGCCCACAGTGCGATGAGCGCCCTGGGTTCGCGGGTGGGTGGGCGCCGCGGTCAGGTCGCCGGCGATGCGCTGGTCGTCCTCGGATCCCTCGCGGCAAGCCGTCTGCTCGCCTGGCGCGAACACGAGCCGCGGTGGCGGTCCTGGGCCCGGCTCGGCGCCGGCGCCATGGCTGCAGCAGCAGCGACGGGCATGGCCTCCCGGGTGATCGAGGAGATCCCGAGCACACCCGTGCGCATCGCGGCCACGACCGGCAGTGTCGCGGCCATTGGCGCCGGCGTCTACGGCGCCACCAGGCTCATGGGCCAGCAGATCGGGGCATCGGAACTCGAGACTTTCCGCTCGGCGCGCGACGAAGGCTTGGGCGGCGTCGTGCGTGCCGTGCGTCAGATCGCCACGGGCGAACCGGAGGACCTCAATCAGGATCAGGACCTCAGTGTCGACCCGGTCGTGGCCAGCGGCATCGGCATCGCCGTGACCGGTGCCCTCCTCGGCCTGGCCGCCGTCGAGTCGAGGGCGACGAGGCTGTGGGGTCGGGGCGTCGCCTCGTTCTTCGGCGGGGCTCCGGAGGATCACGCGACAGTGGCACGCGGTCTCACCGCCGCGGCCACGCTGGTCGTCGGCGGGCTCGCCCTCAAGTTCGTCGACCGTGAACTCGGCAATGCCGGAGAGGGCATGGAGCCCGCGCACGCAGCGCCGCCGGATATCCCGGAGGTCACCGGATCGCCGGCATCGGGTCGATCCTGGTCGGACCAGAGCCGAGAGGGCCGCCGATGGCTGAGCATGGTGCTGCGTCCGGACACCATCTCCGCCGTCATGGGCGAGTCGGCACAGCAGCCCATCCGCATCTACGCCAGCCTGTCGAGCGCCACCACCAATGAAGGCCGCGCACAGGTGCTCCTCGACGAGATCGACCGCACCCGCGCCCTTGAGCGGCCCTATGTCGCCCTGTGGTCGCCCACCGGATCGGGCTACGTCAACTATGTCGGGTGCGAGACCTTCGAGTACCTCACGCGTGGCGACTGCGCGAGCCTGGCCATCCAGTACTCCGTGCTTCCGTCATCGCTGTCCCTCACGGATGTCAAGCGCGGCACGGACCAGACCCGGATGGTCTTCGCGGGGATCGCTCAGCGACTGGCCGCGATGCCGCCCGAGAAGCGTCCTCGGATGTTCCTCTTCGGGGAGAGCCTGGGCTCCCAGGTGAGCGAGGAGATGTTCGAGGGCATGGGTGTCTTCGGCCCGGAGAGCCTCGGCCTGGAGGCCGCAGTGTGGATCGGCACCCCCGAGGCGACCAAGTGGCGACAGCAGATCTGGGGTGACCGCTCAGTCACGGAACGCCCGGGCATCGGTCCCGGCGACATCTACCTCCCGCGCTGGGTGGGCGATTGGACTGACCTGCCTGCGGAGGAGCGCGCCCGCGTGCGGTACCTGCTGCTGCAGAACGGCGACGACCCCATCCCGAAGTTCTGGATCGAGCCGCTCTATCGACGCCCCGCGTGGCTGGGCCCCTGGGGCAAGAGGCCGCCCGGTTCGCCGAAGCACACCGTCTGGTGGCCGGTGACGACCTTCTTCGCGACGTTCATCGACATGCTCAATGCACTGTCGCCCACTCCCGGTGTCTTCGTCGAGGGCGGCCACGACTACCGGCTCGAACTGCCGCAGACGGTGCGGGAGGTGTGGCGACTGGAGTGCTCCGAGGACCAGATGGCCTCCATGCAGCAGGCACTCAGGCGACGCGAGCTGGGCTGGGAGACCAAGCGCCGGTGGATGGAAGCCGAGGCCGTGGTTGGCCCGGAAGCCCGTGCGGCCAAGGAGCGCAGGGTCCTCGACGATGTCGCTACCTGGATCGGCCAGCCATCGGTGACGCCGGCCGACGTGCAGCGGATCATCGACACCGATTGCCAGCCCACCTAATCCCCCC
>JAULZJ010000180.1:0-14215 GCA_032117435.1 Candidatus Nanopelagicales bacterium
ACTGAGGCTTCGCCGTTAATGGAGTTGTCTCCCGTGAGGAGCCCTACCCGATCCGGGCCGTAGCGCTCGACGAGGTCGTGGAACTTCTGGTTGGACAGCGCCTTGATGGGCGTGGTGTAGAAGCATTTGCGCCCTGTGCGAAGGGCCTCGTGCACGGCGAACTCCCCGACGACCGTCTTGCCCGCACCGGTGGGAGCGGCGACGAGGACACTGCGGCCTCGCGCCAGGGCGAGGCAGCCTTCACGCTGGAATTCATCCAGGCCGAAGGGGTAGTTGTCGGGGAAGTCACCGAGGCGAGCCCGGTCCTTCGCTGCCGCATGGCGCCTCGCTGGATCGGACATCGCCACGGAACCAGGCTACGGGGTCAGGCTCCACGTGCGACGGCAAGTGCCCCGGGGCGAATCTCGATGACCGCGGGCAGATCGCCGATACGCTCGCCGTCGGCGTACACCAGCTGGCCGGGGGCATCGAGCGCGATCGTGCGCGCACGTACCGTGGAGACATGTCGGGAGCGGACATGACCACCCTGGAAGACCTGGGGGAAGACACGCAGGAACGTGCCCTTGCTCACGCCATGCAGCCACGTGACCTCGAGCAGGCCATCGTCGACCTTGGCATCGGGGCACACGCGCATCCCGCCACCGTACGACGCTCCATTGCCCACGGCTACGAGCATCGCTTCCCCCGCGACGGCACGGTCGTCTACGCGTGCGATGTAAGGAATCGGATGGAAGGTGCGCAACTCCGCGAGGATGGCGACCAGGTAGCGGGCGTCGCCTCGGGGCCGTGTCATTTGGTTCGCACGCTCGTTGACGAGCGAGTCGAACCCCGAGGACAGCACGCCCAGGAAGACGGCGGAACCCCCGTCATGGCACCGCACCTCACCCAGGTCTATCCGCGTGATGACCCCGGTCGCCGCGAGAAGGGTGGCGGCGCGAGGATCCTTGCGTGGGATGCCCAGGGTCCGGGCATTGTCATCGCCCGTCCCCGAGGGCACGATTCCGAGAGCGGTATCGCCTCCCGCCAGCTCCTGTATCGCAAGGTGGAGGGTGCCGTCACCACCTACCACGATGACGCGGTCTGCCCCGGCGGCCCTGGCTGCGCGCACCGTGCCTCGCACCTCGTCTCCATCACGGGTCACCACCACGTGAGGCTCGAAGCCGGCAGCCTCGAGTGTCGACGTGACGATCGGCAGCGACCGCAGCGCTCGACCGCGACCCGACGTGGGATTGGCCACCACCGTCATGCTCACGTGCGTCTAGTCCTCATCGGCCGGTGCAAGGGGTGAGGCGGTGTCGTCATCCCATTCGTCGTAGGCGGCGCCGCCCTTGCGCGCTCGACGCTTGTCATTGAGCAGGCACACGCCGATCGCCAGTGTCATGAGCAAGAGGATCGGACCGGCCAGGAGCAGCATGTTGATGGGGTCGCCAGTCGGAGTGGCCACTGCAGAGAAGATAAACGTGATGAAAATGATCCATCTCCACCAGGAGAGCAGTTTCTTGCCCGTGAGGAGCCCGGCGAAGTTCAGCAGGACGAGCATGAGCGGGGCAAGGAATCCCACGCCGAAGACGAGGACCATGCGAATGAAGAAGGAGAGGTACCTGTCGACGGCGACGATGTTCTCGACGTTCTCCGGCGTGAACCCGAAGAGGATCTCCAAGCCGTAGGGCAGCACGACGTAGGCGAGGGCGACTCCGCTAGCGAAGAGCGGAACGGCGACGAGGACGAAGCCGATGGCCCAGCGTCGCTCGTGCTTGCGAAGGCCAGGGGTGACGAAGCGCCAGAGCTGGTAGAGCCAGATGGGAGATGACAGCAGGAGCCCCGTCAGTGCGGATACCTGCAACTGCAAGACGAAAGGATCCGCCACACCGGTCAATGCCAGCGTGATGTCGCGGCCCTGCGCCCGGGCCTCCTCGACCACTGTCTCGAAGGGTGCGGAGAGCCAGTTGAACACGACGTCGTAGTAGATCCATCCGATGACGATGCCGACCAGGATGGCTAGCGTGGCCTTGACAAGGCGACTCCGGAGCTCACGCAGGTGTTCGACGAGCGGCATCGCCGCATCGTCGCCCTTGCCCTGTCGTCGCCGCTGCGGGCTCGCTTCCGGTGGTGCTGCCACCGGTCAGCTCTCGGCGCGCTCGGCCTGGGACTTGGCAGGGGACGCGGCAGGCTCATCGGCCGGCGCTGGCGGCAGGCTCGTCGGGGACGCCGAGCCCTCCACGGCAGCAGGCGCGTCCGGCGATGCCTCGCCTTCGCCCGCCTGCAGGTCCTTGGTCTCCGCCTTGAAGATGCGCAGGGAGCGACCCAGGCCACGGGCGACGTCCGGGAGCCTCTTGGCACCGAAGAGGAGGAGGATGATCAATACGAGGACGAGGAGCTCGGGGCCCCGGAGGTTGAACGGCATCGCAGCACCTTTCGTCGCGTCCCGCCATGCTACCCCCGTAGCGGCGTTTCACCCGGGTACGGGCCCCTCCAGGGCCCGCTCAGCGGCGTCGCGAACCTGCTGGCGGACCACCTCCGGGGACACCACCTCGACAGCGCCCCCCTGACCGAGGACGATCCTGGCGAGCCAATCCCGATCGGCGACCTTGACCGTGGCCTCGACTCCACCGTCGGGCAGGTCCGCGACATCCGCGCAGTCCCATCCCTCCAGCAGCCAGCGCGCCCTCGGGCTCACCCGCAACCGCACGTCCTCCGCCCGGTCGGGGGCGACGGAGGACCTCACCGCCCGTACCTCCACGACCTCATCCAGGATCTCGGCGGACCGCACTCGGTCCAGCCGGAAGGTGCGCTCCGAACCAGCCTCACGGCACCAGCCGGAGACATACGAGCGGCCTCTGTGACGCAGGATCTCTGCGGGCTCCACGACGCGTTGGGTCTCCTCGTCGCGGCTTGCTCCCACGTAGACCAGCCGCACGGCACGCTGCGAGGCGATGGCCTCGGCCACGCGCAGGGCGATGTCCCCATCGACATCGTCATCGACGACCGTGGCGGCGCCCCGCGCGATGCCGGCAGCGGATTCGAGCTTAGCGGTGGCGCTGGCAAGGGCAGCCCGGTCGTGGCCCCCGGGGACCTGTGCGAGGAGGCGCAGCCCGACGATGAGGGCCATCGCCTCGGATGCGCTGAGTCGCAGCGGACGGTCGAGGGTCTGCGGATCGATGACATTGATGCTGCCGTCGTCGTCCCAGAACTGGATGTCGATCAGTTGGTCGGGGCCATGGCCGGGAAGGCCGCAGCAGACGGTGAGCCACAGATCCCGCTCGAAGTCGGCACGGCTTACGCCGAAGTGCTCCGATGCTTCTTGGATTGACACCCCCGAGTGCTGCTCCAACCACGGCACCATCGCCAGCAGGCGCGACAGGCGTGCGGCAGCCGCCTCAGCCAACCGACTCACCGTGCCTCGCGAGGCACGCCGCTAGGACCGCGCGCTGCCCCTCCACGAGGGCGACGGGCTCCAGGATGAAGCCGCCGGCCTCGATGACCTCCGAGACGAGCACGCCGTCATCCGCGTAATCGACCTCCCAGTCGCCGTTGCCGAGGTCGCGTGCCCGGTGCCGCAGGCGCGCACCCCCGGCCGCCGGCAGGGAGATCCGAGCATGGCCGCGGCGGGCCGGCTCGCGAATGGTGGCCACGATCTGCTCGACCACCTCGCGCGGTGGTGCCACGAACGTGTCTCTCAGCGCAAGGACGCTGCCCTGGATGCGTGAGAGACGGAAGGCCCTCCCATCCGCGCGCTCGCGGCTGAGTCCGACGACGTACCACGCCCCCTCGCGATACACCGTGGTCCAGGGCTCCACGGTGCGCACCTCTGGCTCGTCGCGTCCCCGCGCTAGGTAGGTGAACGTGACGGCGCGACGGTCCCGTGTTGCCTCCCATAGAGTCGGGAGCGCCTCCTCGCCGGAGCCCGGTCGAGTGGCCACCATGCCCGGGGCGGTCCACCGCTCACCTGTCGTCGCCTCGATCTTGCGCAGCGCCGCTGCTGCTGCGGCCGCGAGAGCCGCTTCATCCCACATCCGAGCCGCCACGCCGAGAACCGCCAGCTCGGCAGGATCGAGATCAATGGGCGGCATGGCGTAGGCGTCCTGATCGATGCGGTAGCCCTCGACCTCACCCTGGACGTTCGTCACGGTGTCGATGGGGATACCCATCTGCCGGAGTTCTTCCTTGTCCCGCTCGAACATTCGCTCGAAGGCCTCGTCGCTCGGGGCGTCGCCGTAGCCGGGGACACTGACGCGGACGATGGAACGACTCACGGCGCGCTCGGCGCCGAGCAGGCAGATGACGAGGTTGAGCAGGCGCTCCGTGCGATCGGTCGCCATCGACTGCGTCAGCCCACCTCGAGCAGGTCGATCACGAAGACCAGGGTGCGCCCGGCGAGCCGATGCGCGCCCGTCTCGCCGTAGGCCAGCGCAGGTGGGATGACCAACTGGCGGCGTCCGCCCACGCGCATGCCGGGAATCCCGTCCTGCCAACCCGCAATGAGCCCACTGAGCGGGAATCGAATCGGTTCACCACGATCCCACGAGGCATCGAACTGCTCGCCCGTCTCGAAGTCGACTCCGACGTAGTGGACCAGTACCTGCGCACCCGGAGTGGCCTCCGCGCCGTCACCGACGATGAGATCGGTGATCACGAGGTCGCTCGGTGCGGGACCCTCGATGAAGTCGATCTCGGGCTTGTCGGCCATGAATACCTCCTCGCCATGCAGGCGATCGCTGATGAATGGGGTGATGCTACGGGCTGGAGATCAGATCAACGACGAAGACCAGGGTCTCCCCCGGTGCGATACCCGAGCCCGGAGGCGGCGCATCCCCATAGGCCTGGTCGGCCGGGATGACGAGCATGCGCCGACCACCCGGCTGCATCCCCGGTATGCCGTCCTGCCAGCCGGTGATAACCCCCGAGAGGGGGAAGGTGGCCGGCTCGCCACGCGCCCAGGATGAGTCGAAGATCGCACCCGACGCGAGCCCGACGCCGCAGTACTCGACGGTGACGGTCGCACCCGAAGCCACCGCATCCCCGGATCCGGTCACCACGTCCGCAATCACCAGGCTGGTGATGGGAACGGCGCCTTCGAGAACGGCTACGGCGGGTGCCTCGCCGACGATGGCCGTCGTGGCCACCTCTCCCTGGACGACGGCGCCCTCAGGCAGCGATGCCGCCGTAGTCGGTGGGCCAATCGCGGCGCAGTCGCTGGAAGCCCAGGGGCCAGAAGTCGGCGATCCGGACGATGTCTGGGCGTCTGAGCCCCCAGAGCCGCAGCCCGCCAATGTCACGGTGCCCAGGGCGGTCGCCAGGAGGAATGCGGTGATTTTCATGGGGTCAGCCTAGTCGGCGGTCGGATCACATGCTCGCGATGAGCTTCTCGACACGCTCGTCCACACTGGCAAACGGGTCCTTGCACAAGACGGTGCGCTGGGCCTGGTCGTTGAGCTTCAGATGCACCCAGTCGACGGTGAAATCCCTTCGCCGCTCCTGTGCCCTGCGGATGAACTCGCCCCGCAGGCGTGCTCGGGTCGTCTGCGGCGGTATGGACTTCGCCTCGAAAACGGCCGGCTCGTGGGTGATCCGTGCGGCCTTACCGTGGCGTTCGAGGAGGTAGAAAAGGCCTCGGGATCGCGTGACGTCGTGGTAGGCGAGATCCATCTGGGCGATCCTCGGGTCGGACAGCGTGAGGTCGTGCTTGGCAATGTAGCGCTCGAGGAGCGTCAGCTTGATGACCCAGTCGATCTCCTCGGCAATGCCCGAGAGGTCCTGCGTCTCCACGGCCTTGAGGGTCCGCTCCCACAGGTCGATGCATCGCGCGTACACACCGTTCGGGTCATCCAGCAGTCCCTGTCGGTCGGCGAAGTCGCGTGCCTTCTCGTAGTACTCCGCCTGGATCTGAAGACCGGTGAGCTCGCGGCCGTTGGCGAGCCGGACCGTGCGCTGACCCGTGGGATCGTGACTAATCTCGCGGATGGCGCGGATGGGGTTCTCGAGGGTTAGGTCGCGCAGCACTACACCGGCCTCCAGCATGCGCAGGACGAGGTCAGCAGACGCGACCTTCAGAAGCGTCGTCGTCTCGCTCATGTTCGAGTCGCCGACGATGACATGCAGGCGCCGGTAGCGCTCGGCGTCCGCATGGGGTTCATCACGGGTGTTGATGATGGGCCGGCTCCGCGTGGTCGCGCTCGAGACACCCTCCCAGATGTGATCCGCGCGCTGGCTGATGCAGTAGACGGCCCCCCGTGGGGTCTGCTGGACCTTGCCCGCGCCGCAGATGACTTGCCGCGAGACGAAGAAGGGCAGGATCGAATCCGCGAGCCTTTGGAACTCGCCATGACGTGCGACGAGGAAGTTCTCATGGCAGCCGTAGGAGTTGCCCGCGCTGTCGGTGTTGTTCTTGAAGAGGTAGATATCGCCGGCGATGCCCTCCTCGTGGAGGCGACGCTCAGCGTCGACGAGCAGCCCCTCCAGAATCCGTTCGCCGGCCCGATCGTGGGTGATCAGCTGCACGACGTCATCGCACTCGGCGGTGGCGTACTCGGGGTGACTGCCCACGTCGAGGTAAAGGCGAGAACCATTGCGTAGGAAGACGTTGCTGCTCCGCCCCCATGACACCACTCGGCGGAACAGGTAGCGGGCGACTTCGTCGGGGCTGAGTCGGCGCTGGCCGCGGAACGTGCACGTGATGCCGTACTCCGTCTCGATGCCGAAGATGCGCCGGTCCACGACTAGGCCCCCTGGCCCTCAGCCGGCGGCAGATCGGGTGATTCCGCCACTCCTGCCGCAGGGGGCGCGGCCGGGGAAACGCCGAGAATCTCGGCGATGCGATCAGGGCTCAGCCGCTTGAAGGTGCGCCGGGGGCGCGTGCGATCGAGGACTGCCGCCTCGAGCTGCGCGGGCCCGGGTGGACCGTCCCCGGAGGCACCGAGCGCAGAGACGGCTGCGGACACCGCGTCCCCGAGGGACATGCCGGGCCGCCACGTGCGGCTCAAGGCGTCCGCGATTCCCTCGGCATGACCTCCCATGGCGAGATAGCCATGCTCATCGGCGACCGATCCGTCGAATGTCAGGCGATAGATCTCATCGTCCTGGGGATCCTCGCCCACTTCGGCAACGACGAGTTCGACCTCGTACGGCTTGGCGGTCTCCGTGAAGATCGACCCCAGGGTCTGTGCGTAGGCGTTGGCGAGACTTCGGCCGGTGACATCCCGACGGTCATAGGCGTACCCCCGCATGTCCGCAAGGCGGACGCCGGCCACGCGCAGATTCTCGAACTCGTTGTACTTGCCCACCGCCGCGAAGCCGATGCGATCGTAGATCTCGGCCACCTTGTGGAGGGAGCGAGAGGGATTCTCGGCGACGAAGAGGATGCCGCCGTCGTACTGGAGGACAACGACGCTCCGGCCGCGCGCTATGCCCTTGCGGGCGTAGTCCGCCTTGTCCTTGATGATCTGTTCGGGCGAGACATAGAAGGGCATGCTCATGAGTCGCTCCCGGGCAGCGACGCCGTAGGCCCATCAGGATGCGTGAGACGTGCATCGACGACGCGCTGGACCACGGCTCCGACCTCAGCGTCCAAGAGCATGCGCACGCCGTCAGCATCGGCCACCGCGATGACGGGGAAGATCCGCCGTGTCAGATCGGGCCCACCCGTGGCCGAGTCATCGTCGGCTGCGTCGTACAGGGCTTCTACGGCCGCCATGACGGCATCGTTGGCACTCATCCCCACGCGGTAGAGCTTCTTCAGCGAGCCGCGGGCGAAGACGGACCCGGAGCCCACCGCGTGATGGTCCCGCTCCTCGTAGCGGCCACCGGTGATGTCATAGCTGAAGATTCGCCCCCGGCTGCGGTCGAGGTCGTAGCCCGCGAAGAGCGGTACGACGGCAAGGCCCTGCATGGCCATGCCCAGGTTGCCCCTCAGTAGCGCCGCGAGGCGATTGGCCTTGCCGTCAAGGGTCAGCGGCATGCCCTCGATCTTCTCGTAGTGCTCTAGTTCGACCTGGAAGAGACGGACCAGTTCGACGGCCACTCCCGCCGCTCCCGCAATCCCCACGACTGTGTGCTCATCGGCCGGGAAGACCTTCTCGATGTCACGCTGCGCGATGAGATTGCCCATGGTCGCGCGACGGTCACCGGCCATGACGATCCCGCCCTCGCAGGCGAGGGCGACGATCGTGGTGGCATGGGGCACGTCCACGGTCCCTGCGACCACCTGCGGATATCCGGTGGGGGCGCCGGTGCGCGCCATGAAGTCCGCGAAGGATGCCCCGTGGGTCATGAAGGCACGCGACAGACCTGGAAGGTCGTTCACTGCCCGCCCTTCTGGACGAACGACTTCACGAACTCCTCGGCGTTCTCCTCGAGGACCTCATCGATCTCGTCGAGGATCGCATCGATGTCAGCGTCGATGTCACTGGGTGAACGCTCCGGCAGCGTGACCTCATCGGCCTCGGCGGGCTCGGGGCGTCGGCGCTGATGGTCCTGTGTGCTCATGGCCCCACCCTAGTCGCGCTCCGCTGGATTCGGCCTCCTCAGGAGCGCCGGAGGGCCTCGAGGAGCGCCTCGGCCGTGGCGGACGCGTCGAGGAGGCGTCCCACGTGGTCGCGAGTTCCGCGCACGGGCTCCAGGGTGGGTACGCGCTGGAGTGCATCCTGGCCCGGGATGTCGAAGATCACGGAGTCCCAGGAAGCTGCCGCCACCGCGTCCCCGTAGCGGCGCAGGCATTCGCCGCGGAAATATGCACGGGTGTCCGTGGGAGCGTGCTCGCGCGCCCGCGCCACCTCCGTCGCCGTGGTGAGGCGTTCCAGCCGCCCCGAGGCCTCGAGCCTCAGGGCGAGGCCCCGAGATGGGCGGATATCGGCGTACTGCAGATCGACGAGTTCCAAGCGAGCGTCGCCCCATTCGGCTCCGTCGCGGCGACGGTAGCCGTCGAGGATCGAGAGCTTGGCGCACCAGTCGACACGATCCATGGCCAATCGGGGGTCATCGGCCAGATCCGTCAGGACCGAATCCCAGCGCCGCAGGATGTCCTCCGTTTGCTCATCTACGCCGGCGACCGCCTGCTTCACCGCGAAGTCCCACGCCGCCTCGAGATAGGCGCGTTGGATCTCGAGGGCCGTCAAGCGACGCCCGTCGCGCAGCGTCAGCCGGTGGGTCAGGGTGGGATCGTGGGACACCGCGTGAATCTCGCGCACGGGATCGTCGAGGCTGAGGTTGTCGGCCATTCCCCCGGCTTCGATGATGCCGAGTACGAGTGACGTCGAGCCCATCTTGAGATAGGTCGCTGCCTCCGCAAGGTTCGCGTCCCCGACGATCACGTGCAGCCGACGGTGGCGTTCGGGATCGGCGTGCGGCTCATCGCGCGTGTTGATGATCGGGCGCTTCAGCGTGGTCTCCAAGCCGACCTCGACCTCGAAGAAGTCCGCGCGCTGCGAGAGCTGGAAACCCGGTTGACGCCCCTCCTGGCCACGACCCACCCGCCCCGCTCCAGCGAAAACTTGGCGCGTCACGAAGAACGGAGTCAGGTCGTGCACGATGTCGGCAAAGGGCGTGCTTCGCCTCATGAGGTAGTTCTCGTGGCAACCGTAGGAAGCACCCTTATTGTCGGTGTTGTTCTTGTAGAGCTGGATAGTGAACGGACCCGACCGCGTGGCCGCGTCCGCCGCGTCGGCGATGATTTCCATACCGGCCCTGTCCCACAGGACCGCATCGCGTGGATTGGTCACCTCCGGACTCGAGTATTCGGGATGCGCGTGATCGACATAGAGTCGTGCGCCATTGGTAAGAATGAGATTGGCCAGCCCGAGATCCTCGTCGGTGAGCTGACTGGGATCGGCCTCGGCGCGCGACATGTCATAGCCACGCGCGTCCCGGAGTGGGTGCTCCTCGTCGAAGTCCCAGCGAGCCCCACTACGCCTATCCCCCACCGAGATGCCCGAATAGGACGTGACCACGGCGGATGAGGTCGCCATGGCATTGACGTGCGGGTGACCGGGAACGCTGATGCCGTACTCGGTCTCGATGCCCATCACGCGATGGACGCTCACGAGGGGAGCCTGCCAGCCATCGCCACCTCTAGAGGTACTGACCGGTGTTGGCCACCGTATCGATGAGACGTCCTGCCTCGGTGCCCTGCTTTCCCTGGACGAGCGTCCTGATGAAGACGATCCGCTCGCCCTTCTTGCCCGATATCCGTGCCCAGTCGTCGGGGTTCGTGGTGTTGGGCAGGTCCTCGTTTTCACGGAACTCATCGACGCAGGCGGTAAGCAGATGTTGGACCCGGATGCCCTTCTGCCCGTCCTCGAGGAAGTCCTTGATCGCCATTTTCTTGGCTCGGGACACGATGTTCTCCAGCATCGCCCCGGAGTTGAAGTCCTTGAAGTAGAGGACCTCCTTGTCACCGTTGGCGTACGTGACCTCGAGGAAGCGATTGTCGTCGTCCTCGGAGTACATGCGCTCGACCGCTCGCTGGATCATGGCAGCGCAGGTCGCTCGAGGATCGCCTCCGTGCTCAGTGAGGTCGTCGGAGTGCAGGGGCAGATCCGGGGTCAGGTACTTGCTGAGGATGTCGCGCGCCGCCTCTGCATCCGGTCGCTGGATCTTGATCTTCACATCCAGGCGTCCCGGTCGCAGGATCGCCGGATCAATCATGTCCTCGCGATTGGAGGCGCCGATGACGATGACGTTCTCGAGACTCTCGACGCCGTCGATCTCGCTGAGCAACTGCGGCACGATCGTGTTCTCGACGTCGCTTGAGACCCCGGAGCCGCGGGTGCGGAAGAGCGAGTCCATCTCGTCGAAGAAGACAATGACGGGTGTGCCCTCCGAGGCCTTCTCGCGTGCTCGCTGGAATACGAGTCGGATGTGACGCTCGGTTTCGCCAACGTACTTGTTGAGCAGTTCCGGGCCCTTGATGTTGAGGAAGTACGAACGCCCCTCCTCGGTCCCCGTGCGCTCGGCGACCTTCTTCGCGAGGCTGTTCGCGACGGCCTTGGCGATAAGCGTCTTGCCGCACCCGGGCGGGCCGTAAAGCAGGATGCCCTTGGGCGGCAGGAGCTGGTGCTCCTCGAAGAGATCGGGGTGCAGGAAGGGGAGCTCGACAGCATCCTTGATGGCGTCGATCTGCGAACCGAGTCCGCCGATATCGGCATAGTCGACATCGGGAACCTCCTCGAGCACGAGTTCCTCGACCTCGGACTTGGGGATCACCTCGAAGACGTAGTTGCTGCGCGGCTCCATGAGGAGAGAGTCACCCGCACGCAGGGTCATCTGACGCAGTGGCTCTGCGAGCCCAACAACGCGCTCCTCGTCCGCCCGCCCGATGACCAATGCCCGCTCGCCATCGGCCAGCATCTCCTTGAACATCACGATCTCGCCGATGCGCTCGAACGCACGGACACCCACCACGTTGAGCGACTCGTTGAGCATCACCTCTTGGCCTGGCCGGATATCGCCCACGTCGATGTCGGGGATGGCGACGAGGCGCATCTTGCGGCCCGCGACGGCGACATCCATCGAACCGTCCTCGAGCCGGCCGAGGAAGACGCCGTAGGAACCGGGGGGCTCGGCCAGGCGGTCCACCTCGGCCTTCAGGGCGACGATCTGCTCGCGTGCGTCCCGGAGCGTGGCCACTAGGCGTCCGTTATGGGACTGGGCGGCGGACAGTTCGGACTCGAGCACGCGCAGTCTCTCCTCGGGGGTGCGCATGGCAGGTTCACGGTCACTCACGGTCCGCCTCCTCTCGCCCTACCGGGATATTCCCTCGACCCTACCCACACTTCCCGGCATCACGCCTCTTTCACCCTGCGTCCGAGGCGCTCGCCGAGGCCTTCGCGGGCCGTCTCCGCCTGGGGGGCGCGGTCGTCCCCTCGGCAAGCCTCCGGGCCGTCAGCAGAAAGCCGGTATGCCCGATCATGCGGTGATCGGGGCGCACGGCCAACCCCTCGAGATGCCAGGTGCGCACCATGGACTCCTCCGCGCGCGGCTCGGTCCAACGCCCATCCGACCGCAGGTCCTCCGCGATCCGGGACAATTGCGTCGTCGTGGCCACGTACACCACGAGGACACCCCCGGGTCGCATGGCGGAAGCCACCGCGTCCACGTGCTCCCAGGGATCGAGCATGTCCAGGACAACCGCGTCGAAGGGCGCATCGCCCTCCCAGGCCCGGTCAGCGAGGTCACCGACGTGCAGGGTCCACTCCCCTGGCTCAAGTCCGAACCATCGGGTCACATTGGCTCGCGCGGTCTCGGCGAAGTCGGCCCGACGTTCGATCGAGACCACGCGACCCTCCCTCCCCACCGTCTGCAGGAGAGTGCAGGTAAGCGCGCCGGAACCAGCTCCGGCCTCGAGGACGGACCAACCGGGCCGCAGCCCGGTCAGCATGGCGATCCGACCGGCGTCCTTCGGGTAGATGACAGCAGCTCCGCGCGGCATGGAGAGCACGAAATCCTCCAGCAGCGAGCGCAGGGCGACGTAACGTGTCCCGCCCGTTGTGGAGACCACGATGCCTTCCGGTCGCCCGATGAGATCGTCGTGGGCGATGGCACCACGATGGGTATGGAACGTCGCGCCGTCGGCGAGCACGAGGGTATGGTGCCGCCCCTTGTCATCGGTGATCTGGACGATGTCACCCGGGGCGAGGCTCCGGTCGTTGCTCATTGCGCGAGGCTAGCCCAGGTGGCTAGGTCGTCGGGTGTCACGGCTTCGAGGCTCGCCACGACACGTCGGCGCGGCGCCACAGGGATATCGACGATGTGCGGCACCGCCACGACGAAGGCTCCACTCGCCTGCCCGGACGCGACTCCGGTGGGCGAATCCTCAATCACGATGCAGCTGCGAATTTCGACACCGAGGCGCCGGGCGGCCTCGAGATACGGCTCGGGATGGGGCTTGCCCTCATCCACCTCGTCGCCCGCGACAGTGGCATCGAATGCAGGATGGGGCATGCCGGGGTGGTGTGCGACCGCATCGGCAACGGCATCGAGCAGTCGCCGGTGCGATGCCGACACCAGGGCCGTGGGCACACCCTCGTCGCGGCACCGCGTCAGCAGTTCGAGCGCGCCGGGGCGCCACTGGATATCCCCGCCTCGCAGGAGTCCCTCCATCGTGCCCAAGATCGCCGCCCCGATGTCTTCGGGCTCCAGGGGTGACCCCGTGCGCATCGCCATATAGGACGTGACTCGCTCCAGGGGACCGCCGAGGCAGTGGGCCTGATCCTCGCGAGTCCAGGTTCCTCCCCAGGTGGCCACCGTCCGGCACTCCGCCTCCCACCACAGGTCCTCGGAGTCGATGAGAGTGCCGTCGAGATCGAACAGGACAGCCGCCGGCATGGTCATGGCCGTGGAGGTTACCCGGGTCATGCGCTGGAATAGGGTGGGCCATTCCGGGGATGGGCATCTCGGGGAAGGATGGTCGACCGGATGATCGAATTCGAGACGCTGCCCGAGCTCGTCGACCCGGTGCTCGTCGCAGCGTTTGAGGGTTGGAACGACGCCGGTGATGCGGCGAGTGACGCTGTAGCCCATCTCATCGATGTCTGGGGCGCCATGCCCCTCGCGGAGATGGATCCCGAGGACTACTACGACTATCAGGTGAACCGGCCGATGATCGAGCTCGACGAGGAGGGTGTCCGCACGCTTACCTGGCCGACGACGCGATTGTACGTCGCGCGCCTCCCCCTAGCGTCCCGCGATGTCGTCATCGTGCACGGCATCGAGCCGAACATGCGCTGGCGGCAGTTCAGCGAGGAGATCCTCGCACTCGCATCGGAGCTCGGCGTGCGGCTCGTGGTCACCCTGGGCGCACTCCTCTCCGACAGTCCGCATACTCGACCGGTGCCCGTGACGGGGACATCCACGGATCCGGGAACCGCTCGCAGCCTGGGCGTCGAACCATCGCACTATGAGGGCCCCACGGGGATCGTCGGCGTGCTGCAGGAGGCCTGCGGCCGCCGTGGAATCCCGTCCGTGTCCCTATGGGCTGCCGTGCCCCACTACGTCGCGCAGGCACCGTCGCCCAAGGCGACGCTTGCATTGGTGCGGCGCGTGGAGGATCTGCTGGACGTGCCGGTGCCCCTGGGAGACCTCGTCGAGGATGCCCGCGCCTGGGAGCTGGGCGTCGATGAGCTCGCCGCCGACGACGACGAGGTAGCCGACTACGTTCGTCAGCTCGAGGAGGCTCGGGACACGACTGACCTACCCGAGGCGAGTGGCGAGGCCATCGCGCGCG